>QZKQ01000052.1 GCA_003599535.1 Candidatus Zixiibacteriota bacterium
GGGATCTACTTCGCGCGGCTGACGGCGGGGGGATCCACGCAGGTACAGAAGCTCGTGCTGCTGAAATAGTCGTTGGTCGTTTGTCGTTAGCAGGGGCGGTCCGGTGGGGCCGCCCCTGTCTGTTTGCAGTAAGCTGTCCGCGGTATGCCGTCAGCTTTTTTATCGCATTTCGGATCTCGTCTCTGTTGTTCAATCCATATCCCCGGCGGGTGATCTTCGTCTCACATCAGCAGGATCAGCGCGGCCAGGTTCAGCAGACCCAGACCCAGGGCGGTGACGGCCAGGCCGGCCAGGGGGAGAGCCAGGAATCCCACTGCCAGAGCACCCAAGGCCGCTCCGGCCAGATCCAGGGCATACAGCCTCCCCGCCCGGGCCGGGCCGGGTAGGCTCCCGTAGCGGACCGCCAGCGGGAAGTGCAGCCCGCCCAACAGTCCCAGCGCCAGCAGGTACAGGAAGAAGTCCAACCGGCCTTCCAGCGGCCAGGGCAGGGACAGCAGCAGCAATCCCGCCGGCGCCGCCACCCATCCCGCCTGAACCCAGCGGAAGGCCTGCGGGCGATTCCACCCTGCCCTTTCGGACCACGCCGCGCCCAAGGCCAGTCCCGCCATGTACAATCCCGCCAGCAACCCCACCTCCCGGTATCCGCTGCCGAATTGCACCTGGTATGCAGTCAGCGCCAGGATTTCCAACCCCATGCCGGCCAGCCCCACGGCCGCCACCGCCGCGGGCACGGCCAGCCTCCTCCCCACCCTGCCGGCTAGCAGGCGAACCATTATGGCCCCCACCAGTAGCATAGCCAGAACGACCGCCGCGCTTCCACCGAAGCCGCCCCGTAGCGCTTTCAGCATGGCGGGCAAGCCGCCGCGCACCTGCCGGGCCCAGAGGGTCTGCTGCAGGTAAAAGCTGACCGGCGCCGCATCGCGGTTGATCAGCGCCTCGGGGGCTCCGGCCAGGGCCTGGTCCAGCGCCTCCCGGCGGCTGTCCGCCAGGCGGTCGCGCAGGCGCCAGGAATCCCAGTAGATCGGCTCCAGGCCGCGCGCCTCCAGGCGGGCGATGAGGCTGTCGGCCTGGACGGGGATCCCGGCGGTTTCATCCCCCGCGGCGAAGAGGGCCGTTTCCCCCGGCAGGATGCGCACCTGCGGGAACACCTTTCGGACGGTCGCTTCCAGGGAGGCCAGGTAGAGCGCCAGGTCTTCGCCCAGGTAGTCTTCAGCCGCCTGGGCCGGGAAGACCAGAACGCCGCCCGGTTTCAGGGCGCGGCGGGCCAGGAGAAATCCCTCCACGGTGTAGAACTTGGCCAGCCGGGCGGATCGCGGGCCGGGCAGGTTCAGGGCGATCAGGTCGTAAGCGCCCTCCGCGCTGCCGGCCAGGAAACGGCGCCCGTCCTCCGTGTGGAAGCGCACCCGGGGGTCGTCCGCCGCGCCGTCACTCGTCATCCAGCGGCGCAGGGGGAACAGGGCGGGGTTCAGTTCCACCAGGTCCAGCCGCTGCAACCCCGGATGGCGCAGGGCCAGATCCACTGCACCGCCCAGCGTCCCGCCGATCCACAGCACCTCGCGGGGGGCGGGGTGCAGCGCCAGGCTCACCCAGGCGCGCTCTTCCTCGGCGGCCGGATCGTCCGAAAGGGCCAGCAGCAGACCGTTCTCGTAGACCGTTATCTGACCGTGACGACGGGTCACCTCCAGGCGCCCGTAGGGGGTTTCCACGCTTTGGACGATCTCCTGTCCCGGGCGCAGCCGCTGGGCCAGCGCCATCTCCACGTCTCCGGCCCCCGGCAGGCCAGCCGCGAAAACCAGCGCGCCGGCGGCCAGCGCGATAGCGGCGGGAGCCTTCGGCCGCAGCAGGATCAGGGCCAGGATCAGCCCCGGCGGGGCCATCGCGGCGGCAGCCGTCAGCGGGCCCAGGCGGGGAGCGAAGATCAGCGCGGCAGCGGCGCCGGCCAGGAAGGCGCCCAGCGATTCCAGCAGGTAGGCGGCGGCGACCGGCCGCGCCGTCTGCGCCGCCAGCAGTCGGCACCCCAGCGGGAACAGCGCGCCGCCGGCCACACCCAGCGGCAGGACGGCCGCGGCGAGAGCCGCCAGCAGGCCTCCACCACCGGGCACGGATCCGGGGATCCACCCCGTCACCGAAGCGGCCAGGGGGAGCGTCACCTGGGCCAGCGGCACGGCCAGCGCCAGCGCCGCCAGCCCGAGGCCGAAGGCGCGCCGGGGATCACGCGTGCGGGCCGCCCACCCGCCGCCCCAGGCTCCGCCCAGGGCCGCGCACAGCAGCCACAGGGCGAAGGCCAGGGCGAAGACCGCCTCGTCGCCGCCGGCCAGAGCCAGCGCGTGGCGGATGACCAGCACCTGGCTTCCACCGAGCATGAAACCGGCGGCAATGACACCCAACCGGGCGGGAAGATCGAGAAAAGGGTTACGCATGGAAATGAACTGGGCGGGAGATGATCCCCCGCCCAAACGATGATGGATGTACGATTTTCGGTAGATCCGCTATTTCAGCAGCAGCGCCTTGACAGTCTGCGCCTGGGATCCGGCGGAAAGGCGCAGGAGGTAAATCCCGGAAGGCAGTCCGGCGGCGTCCCAGGTCACTTCCCACTGCCCGGCGGGGTAACTGCCCTGGGCCAGTTCGGCCAGGCGGCGGCCCTCCATGGTGAAGGCTTCCAGGCGCACTTGCGAGGCCTGGGGCAGGCTGAAACGCACCTTGGTGGAAGGGTTAAAGGGGTTGGGGAAGACCCCTTCCAGGCGGAAGTCCGCGGGGGCTCCCATCGGCCGCAGAGGCGCCACACCAACGAGTTCGCCGAAGTCGCTCTGGAAGCGAGGCAGGACCTGGTACACGTTATATTCGTTCAGAATGGCGGTCAGGGTGAAGTGCTCGAACGGTTCCGGATGGTCGGCCCAGCCGTCCAGTTCGGTGTCCTTGTCAATGCGCATGATCAGCTCGGCCCCGGTGGTGTCGGTGAGGTAGACGTTGTTGTTCTGCCCCGCCGCCGGCCAGGTGGTGGTATCGTAGGGGATCCACACGTCGCCCAGGTGCACCAGCATGCCTTCCAACGCCTCCCCGGCGGTCAGCGCGATCTGGCAGTTGACGGGGATGGGATCGGGAGTAGTGACGTTCGGGCCAACGTTGATTTCCAGGGCATTCATGATCTCCAGCAGCCCGTTGTATTCGCCCACGGTACCCTTCACCCAGAGGCAGTCCCCTACCGCGAAGGTGGCGGACCCGCCGAAGACGTTGACGCCGGCCTGGTCGTCCTGCATATAGGCGCTCAGGGTGGAGGTTCCGCCGAACAGGCCGGAGGGCGAGTTGGCGATGCCCGTGGTCCAGATCAACTGTCCCATCAGCGAGGCCTGGCTGGCGCGGATCTCCGCCAGGGTGTAGAAGGGGACCACGCCGGGGAATTGGTTGGGCGCGCCGGGGGTCAGGAAGGTGGTCAATTCGAAGTCGTCGGCGTTGTTGCCGGTATCGTGGCCGTCCGGGTTGCGGCTCAGGCTGGAGCCGGGCGGCTGATCGGGGGTGGGATCTCCTTCGCCCACGAAGTAGACATTGACGGAATCAAAGATCCCGTAACCGATGGCGTCCACGACGTTGCCGCCGTTTTTCAACAAAATGTTGTCCGGGCCGTTCTGGAAGTCCACCAGAGCATTGACCAGGTCCACCCCGGGCATCGCAATTTCTCCGATGACGAAGAAACCGTCGCTGGGGATGATCCCGACCAGGTCAATGGTGGCATATTCTTGGCCGTTAAACCCGTTGACGCCCACCAATTGGTACCCCGTCAGGACGGTATTGGCCGGGCCGTACAGTTCGACGTAGGTGGAATCGTCGGTGCTGATGTCATTCACCATGACTTCGTTGATCTTTACCTGCGCCCACCCCGGGATGGCTATCAGGGCGGCAAGCAGCAGGACGGGTATAAAGCGTAAGAAGGGACGCATGCTGGACCTCCGTGGAATTTCGTTGGGACTGGAGTATTTTGCGTTTTGTATGTTGCTTTGCCGGGGGGAAAGTTCGTATTATACACGTGAAACCGCAAACTCCTGCCGGGAAACGCTTCGCCTCAATCCCGGTAGTAACCGGAATATACCATGCCGCGAAAACCCAACCTCGTCCGCTGGGGATGCTGCCTGCTGCTGGGATCGCTTCTGGCCGGGTGCGGGCAGCGCCTGACGGATCCAGACAACGACCCGCCCGTCGTGTCGCCCATCCCCGGGCAGATCATCGCGCCGGGGGAGGCCTTCGATCCCATTTCCCTGGACCTGTACGTGGAGGACGATTCGCCCGACAGCCTGATCGGCTGGACGGTGGAAAGCGGGGCGGGATTGGAGATCGCGCTGCAGAACCGGGTGGCGTCCCTGTCCCCGGCGGAACCCGGCTGGCGGGGCAGCCTGGCCGTAACCTTCACCGCCCGGGATCCGGAAGGCGTCGCGTCGTCGGTGCAGACCATCTTCGGGGTGGAGGACCCCCAGGACGGCGAATACGTGGATCCCGACGGCCGCCTGCGGGTGGTCTGGACCGCGCCCGTGGCCTGCCAAGGCCGGGTGGTGTACCGTCCGCACCCTTCCGGACCGACGCACGTGGCGGGCAACCGGGGAGCCTTAGAGGTCAGCCATTCCGTGCGCCTGCTGGACCTCGAGCCGGGGCAGTGGTACGACTACTTCACCGTGGGCTTGAACGGCGCGGGGGATACCCTGTTCACCGGCCCGCCGGACAGCTTCATCACCGGAGACATTGACCCGGCGCTGTTGCTGCAGGCTCACTTCATCAACGTGCGGCAGGGCGACGCCTGCTGGGTGCGCACCGCCGGGGGTTTCAACCTGCTGGTGGACGGCGGGTACGGCAGCTCCAGCAACCCTTCGCCTCCGTCCTGGGACGGCGACGGCATCCCCTGGGCGCTGCAGTACCTGCAGGCGGCCGAAGTGGACCAGGTGGACCTGCTGGTCAAAACCCACAACCACGCCGACCACTACGGCGGCCTGGAAGACGTCCTGGAATCCAATCTTTCCGTCAGCGAACGGCAGGCGCCCTTCGCCGGATGGGGATATTCCGCCTCCTGGGCCGCCGGCACGGAACTGGAGCCGGACGCCTGGACCCAGATCCGGGTGCTGAGTTGCGGCTATCCGCCGGGCGTTTCGCCCAACAACGAGAACAACACTTCAATCGTGCTGAAGGTGATCTTCGGGGAATTCTCGTTGCTGTTGCAGGCGGACGCGGAAACTCCGGTGACCTCCTGGATGCAGCAGAGTTTCGCCTCCGACCTCCCCGTCACCGTGCTGAAAGTGGGCCATCACGGCTCTTCCGACGCCACCACCGGTTCGTGGATGGCAGCAGTATCTCCGGAAGCGGCGGTGATTTCCTGCGGCGCCGGAAACCCCTACGGTCATCCCCATCCCGGCACCCTGCAGATCCTGAATTCCTACGTCGTGGAAACGTACCGCACCGACTTGCACGGCGACGTCGTGGTCACCAGCGACGGCTCGGAAGCGTGGGTGTGGCGATATACCCCTACCTCCCCTTGATGACCTTCACCCTGCCGTCCACCCCCGGCGTGATCTCCTTCAACCGGGTCAGGTGCCGCGCCACGGCGTCGCGTTCCAGCACGCCAGTGTAGGATACCTGCCCGTCGGGTACGTCGGCCAGCGCGTCGAAGCGGCTGTTGCCTTCCCGCAGGTATTCCGTGGTGACCAGCTTATAGATCCGGTCGGGCTCCAGCGGTTCCCCGCCGATGGTGATCTCGGTGATGCGCTGACCTTCCGGGCGGCTCAGGTCAATGGTCAGCCGCGCGCCGGACAGGGCAAAGCCCAGGCGTTCCGCCGAGATCTTGTGCTCCAGCAGATCCCGGAAGAAATCCCCCCGCACCAGCATTAAAACCAGGCTGTTGCCGAAGGGCAGCACGTTGAAGACTTCCTGCAGGGAGATGTCTCCCGGGGGCAGGTCATCCCGCAGACCGCCGGTGTTGGTCAGGGCCAGATCGGCCTCCAGATCAACGCGCCAGGCGTCGGTCACCAGGTTGCCCAGGGGCGATTCCGTCTCGCCCGAGCGGGACACCGTGACCGGGGAATAGGCCAACGCCTGTCCGTATTGCGCTGCCAGGGCTTCCGCCCGGTCGCGGATCATCCGGTCCACGGCGGGATCGGGGGTGAACTCTTCAGTGAAGAGCGTAACCAGGGTTCCCTCGTCGGCGAAGTTGTCCCAGCCTTTCAGTTTGCCGGTCCGGGCGTCGAACTTCAGCTTGACCGCGCCCAGGCCGGTGCCGCGCCCGTAGGTCTGGAAGCAGGGCACATGGGTGACGGGGTCCACCCAGGGTTCGCGGTAGCCCACGTGGATGTGCCCGCAGAACAGGACGTCGAAGCCGGGCACCCGGCGGGCCAATTCCATGGCGTTGGGCACGCCGGCGCCGGGGAAACCTTCCGCCTCGCGCTCGAGCAGCCGCCGGTAACCTTCTTCCCAACTGTACGGCAGGCCCATGTGCACCAGGCCGATGACGCACTGCGCCCCTTCCGCCCGGGCGGCGGCGATGGCTTCCCGGGCGCCGGCGGCCTCATCTTCGAAGCGCAGCCCGGCGACGTGATCCGTGGACGAGGCGCTGGGGGTGGAATAGGGGGTCAGGCCGACCAAGGCCACCCGCAGCCCGCCGGTTTCCACGATGACGTAGGGCCGCACGAAGCTGGCCGGTTGACCCAGCGAATCCTTCAGGTTGGCCGAAAGAAGAGGGAAGCGGGCCTGGGCGGCCAAGGCCAGCAGCGGAGCCAGCCCCTGATCGAACTCATGGTTGCCCACGGTCATGGCGTCGTAGCCGACGGCGTTCATGTATTCCACCACCGCCTGTCCGGCGGTCTGGGATCCGATCAGGGTGCCGGAAAAAATGTCCCCGGCGTCCAGCAGCAGGAAACCGTCTCCCTGCGCATGCGCCTGGCGGCGCAGCCGCTGGATCAATTCCGCCGCGGAGGCTCCGCCGCCCAGCGGAGGCGGGAACTCGTCATTCATGAAGCGCGCCGCGGTGCGGTCTATGCCGCCGTGCACGTCGTTGGAAAATACGACAGTGATGGCGGCGTCATCGGCCGCGGCGGCGAAGGCGCAGAGAAGCAGCAGGCAAGTGGCGAGGGAAGATTTCACCATGAGGATTCCAGGTTTGCACCCTTCAGGTTGCTTGTCCACCCTTATCGATTTAAGGTCAGTCCCGTCCGGGAATGAATTCCCGGGCTATCTGGCTGCAGTCCCGCTGATGCGGGACGCTCCAAGGTTCGACCCTTTTAGGGTCGTGGCGGGTGGCCCGGTCAGCCGCCTGCGTCCGTCTCCCGACGGATTGCCCCGAAGGGGTCGCCGAAGGCGAATGGCCGGGAGGGTTTCGATGTCCCATGCCCTCCTCCCCCAGGAATGAATTCCTGGGCTACTATCATGCTACCCGCTGAAGCGGGTGCTTTTTTCATTCGTCGGCTGACGGATAGATCGAACCTAGCCCGAGAACTTCAGTTCCGGGCGGGGCGGTCCGCCATTTCGCATGAGGCCGTGGAGCACCCGAATTTATTCGGGTGACATCTCGCACGCTATCGCGTGTACGTCACCGTCGCGAAGGCCTTGAACGATCGTTCCTGGACCCGGTCTTCCCCGGCGTAGTTGTTCCCGCCGAAAAGGGACTCGGGGAACAGGTCGGTCTGGTAGTAGGTGCGGGTGCCGATCTGCCCGGCCAGGTCCAGCTGCAGGCTGCCGGAAGGCCCGGACAGCAGGTCAAAGCCGGTGCCGAAGCCGAAGTCGGTGCGACTGGGATCGGGGTCGGAAGGCGACGGCCGGTAGCGGAAGCCCAGGCGCAGCGGCACCTCCGGCAGCACCCGGTGTTCCACGCCCGCGCCCAGGGTCAGGACGTCGCGCAGTTCGTTGGTCAGGCCGGTGCGCTCGTACTGCGACCAGAACTCCATGCGCGCGTCGAAGGCAACCACGGTGCGCACGAAATTGACCGGCCGGTAGCAGCCGTTCAGGGTCGCCGCGGGCGGAGAGGTCTCTTCGAACTGGAGGGTGGTCCCGGCGGAGCGGTCTTCCAGGTTCACGGTCCGCTTCCCCAGGGGAAATTCGCCGCCCAGGCCCAGGGTCAGGCGATCCTTCCAATTCCAGGCCAGGCCCAGGTTCAGATCCAGCGGCAGGCCGTCGTACTTTTCGATCCAGCCGGAATAGGCGTCGGGGTCGTCGGGGTCGAGGTAGTCGGTGCGGGAGGTGTGCTCGCTGCGGCCGAAGAGCGCCGCCAGGGACAGGCCCGCGGCCCAGCCCGGCAGCGGCTGGCAAGCGGCGGCCAGAGCCAGCGCCTGGGTTCCCCCGGAGGTTTCCAGGGTGTTGTACCCCAGCACCTGGTCGGACAGGCCGCCATTGGACCAGATGCCGCGCACCTCTTCGGTGTAGGCGTAGTCCCGGGAAGACCGGGGCAGCCAGCCCAGGCCCACCGTCAGGCCGGGAAGGAGCGGCTGCGGCAGTCGCGCGCGGGCCGCGGCGAATACCCGCCCATAGGTCTCCTCGTTCAGGACGTATTCGTTGTAGTAGGTGATCTCTTCGAAGGTGTCGAAGGTGGGCCGGGCGCGGCCTTCGCGCTGCAGGTAGAGCGAGACGCCGCCCTGAGCGCTGAAGGAGCGGCCGCCCAGGGCCATCAGGGCGGGATTGACGGTAAGGGCTTCGGGGGCGTCTTCCAGCACGGCGCCGCCCAAGGCCGCGGTACGGGCGTCCAGGGCGTCCAAGCGCCCGCCCAACTGCTGATCGGTATAATTAAACGCCTGCGCCGACAGCGCCAAGACCAGCGCGGCGGGCAGCCACCAACGGGTGCGCATGAGACCTCCTCTTTCGCCTCTTTTCCCCACCCCACAAGATAATGCATGGCAGGGCGGAGGTCAAGTTAAAAATGGGGTAAGGCGGGAAAAGTGAGGGGAACTGCGCGCTGCGAGAAAGGATGCTGGGTGCTTAAGGCTCGATGTTTGCACAACCCGTGCAGGGGCAGGGCTTGCCCCCGCCCGGCCCTACTTTTCACTTTTCACTTTTTACTTTTTACTTGAGCAGCACCACCTTCTGCACCTGCGACTCATCCCCCGCCGCGAGCCTCACGTAGTATATCCCGCTGGGCAGGCCAGAGCCGTCGAAGGTCACCTCATGGACGCCTGCTTCCCTCCATCCCTCCACCAGCGTCGCCACCTCGCGGCCGGCCGTGTCGTAGACCCGGAAACTGACGTAGCCGGGAGCCGGGAGCCGGTAGCCGATAGCCGTGGAGGGATTAAACGGATTGGGGGAGATGGACAAGGCAAACGTTTCGGGAATGGCCGCGACGGAGCGCCTCTCTCCGAACTCGCCGGGGAAGGGCTCGCCGGTGCAGGCCCAATTCTCACCGGCCTCCAGCCCTCCGTCCCCCACCCCTGTCTTGGTGAAGGCGAAGCCGCTGGTGTCCCAGACGGCGTCGGGATACACCCCCACGCAGCCTTCATACCAGTAGGATCCTGCAGGAGAAACTGCAGGGACGGACTGCACTCGCCGGTGGGTAACGGAAGCGCCGCCGGGCAGGGTCATGGCCAGCGGCCCCAGCACCGGACCGTACCAACTCTGGTTGGGCAGCCGAACCATGATCCAGGCGTCGAAGTCCTGGACGCCGGTTTCCCCGTTCGCCAGGGTGGCGTCGAATTCAAAGCTGCCGCCCCCCGGCCCGATCTGCAGGGGCGGGTTTACGGGAGTCAGGGTAATCTCCAGGTTCGCCGGCGGGCCGGGGAAGTCCACCCGGAAGGTGAGGGTCTGGACCTGCGCCGGCTGGGACAGGGGATACACCGACACCGAGGCCCATCCGTCCTGCAGGTTCACCGCGGGGAAGAAGTTCACTCCCACCGAATCCATCCCGCCGGCGGGGAGAACCACGCTCACGCTGTCAATAAACGGAGGGTACGCGGTCTGCCCGACGGTGAAACTGTAAGTCCAGCCCGGCGGAACTCCCGACCAGTCCACTTCCACCACCACTGTCTGGCTGTAGGCCGTCAAGCTGGCGATTTCGGAGTAAAAATGGGCCAACTGTCCCGCCGCGCCGGGCTGAGATGAATCGGGCGCGGTGTAGGTCAGCAGCAGGGGGCTCTGGTCGTAATACAGGGCTCCCATATCCGCGCGGGTGCCGTCGGGATCGGGAGGGGAAGCGGGATCGCCGGCGTCAATGCAGGGGGAATTGGCCTGGAGATGCAGATCGAAGGCCGCCGGGTCCACGAACAACGGGTTGGAGGTGAGGTTGCCGGTCCCGGCCAGCGGCTGCGAACTGCAGGAATAGCTCAAATCGGCGTTGCCGTACCATTGCGGGCCGTTGACCGCCTGGTTGTCCCACAGGATGTTGTTGACGCCGCGGTAAGAGGCGTTCACGTTGCAGTAAATGCCGCCGCCGGCGCCGGAGACGCTGTCCGACACCACATTGCCCACAACGGTGTTGTTGCTGATGACCGGGTGGCAGTCATACACGAAGATGCCTGCGCCCCGGCGCACCACGGTGTTGTCGTAGACCAGGTTGTAACGGATGACGGCGTCGGAATTTTCGCAGCGGATCCCGCTGCCTCCGCAACTGCCTCAGCCGGCCACGGAGGTGGCGGTGTTGTGCGCCACCTCGCAGTATTCCATGATGCAGTCGGGATTGTCGTAGATCTCCACCCCGGGCACCAGGTCGGCGACGTTGTACAGGAACGTGCTGCGGGCCAGGTAGAGGGAGGACTGGATGGTGTAGATGCATCCGCCCCGGGCCACAGCCTCATTTTCACGGAAGGCGCAATCCGTGACCGAGGCCTGGGCGCCGATGAAGTAGGCCCCGCCACCGTATTGCGCTCGGCAGTGGCTGAAGGTGCAGTGGGATACACTGACTCCCGCATCCCAGCAGAGCAGCCCGCCGCCGAAGCAGTCGGGGAAGTCCACGTTGTTGGCGTGGTCAATGTGCACGTAGGCCAGTTGGGAACTGTCCGAGGATCCGGGATTGAGATGGATGCCGCCATGGCGGCATTCATTGGTGGGGAATTGGCGGCGCAGGATGATGGAATCGGCCGCTGTCCCCACCGCCGACAGGTGGCCGTCCACCTTCAGAAAGTAGTGCCCGGAAAACAGCAACTCGGTGCCCGGCTGGATGGTCAGCGCCTGCCCCGCGGGGACCTGGCAGTCCCCCACCACGATGAACACTCCCGGCCCCAGATTGCCGGTCAGCGGGCCGCTGATAGTGGGCTGCCCCGCCGCCGCGCCCGCTCCCATAAGCACCCCCGCCAGCGCCGCGAAAATGATCTTGCGCATTTTGCCTCCCTTGGTGGCCAATCAACACCTTTAATATACGCATGTTTCCACCCCAATCCAAGAGAAAAATTTCCGCCGCGGAAAATAACGGAAAATAAACGATCGGGGCTTTGACATGCGGTCCTTCAAGCGTATATTATTCCAGCCGAGGGGGATCGGCACTCAACTGGGCAAGGCAAAACATCGGCGAGGGTAAGATGGGGTGGTACTTAGGCTCGATCCAGTGGGGAGGCTTATCCTGCCGGTTCATCAGGGGCCGACGCTTTGCCCCTACAGGCCTCACCACCCCAGCCCCAGTACCCCGCTCTAGTGGAAAAATCCATCAATCGCCGGATGGCCCACTGAAGCGGCGATGTTATCCGGGTAAACCAGTAGAACCTCACATTTTCATCTGGAAAGAAAAGGAAATCCCCATATGATATCCTCCCTCTCCCGCGCCGGGCTTGCGGCGCTCTGCTTTCTGATCCTGTCCGGCCGCGGCGCCGCCCAGGAATCCCCTCCCACGGGATCCCTCCAGGGGATCGTCATAGACGCGGCGACCCAGGCCCCGCTGATGGGCGCCAACCTGGTTCTGGCCGGTACTGAACGGGGCGCGGTCAGCGATGAGCAGGGCCGCTTCACGGTGGAGGCCGTTCCGGTGGGCAGTTACCGCGTGCAGGCCAGCTACCTGGGGTACGAAACAGTCATGCTGACCGACGTTATCGTGCGGCCGCAGCGCATCACCACGGTCCAGGTGGAGCTGTGGCCGTCCCCTCTGGAAATGGCCGAAGTGACCGTGCAGGCCCCCCGCTACTTCCCCCCGCCGGAAGAGGCGCCCGTCGGCCTGGTGGACCTGTCCGCCGAAGAGATCCGCCGTTCGCCCGGCACCGCCGGGGACGTCAGCCGCATCATGATGTCCCTGCCCAGCGTGGCCAAGGTCAACGACACCCGCAGCGCCCTGATCGTGCGCGGCGGCAGCCCCCTGGAGAACGGGTACCTCATTGACAATATCCCCGTGCCCAACATCCACCACTTCCCGGCGCAGGGGGCGTCCGGCGGCGCCCTGGGGCTGGTGAACGTGGATTTCGTGCGCGAGTTGCAGTTCCACAGCGGGGGGTTCTCCGCCCTGCACGGTGACCGGCTCTCTTCCATCACCGACCTCTCCCTGCGCGCCGGCAACCGGGCGGAACTGGACGGCCAGGCGGACCTGAACATGATCGGGGCGGGGATCGCGGGGGAAGGCCCCCTGGGGGCGGGAAAGGGATCGTGGATGGCGTCCGTGCGGCGCAGCTACCTTGACCTGGTGGTGGATTCCTACGACATCGAGGCCAGCACCATCCCCGAGTACGGTGATTTCCAGGCCAAGGTGGAGTACGACCTGTCCGACCGGCACCGGATCACCGCCCTGGACCTGCTGGGGGTGGATCGCAGCGTGATCGAGAAGGAGCGTTCCGTAGACCAGCGGGAAAACGTCTACGGCCAGGCCGACTGGACCGCCAACACCGGCGGCGTCAACTGGCGCTGGCTGTGGAAAGGGGGGTACTCCAACACCTCCCTGTCGCACACCTACACCCGCTGGGACAACCTGTGGCGTGAAACTCGCACCGACAGCCTGCTGACCCGCAAGCTTTCCACCGAGCAGGAGGTCACCCTGCGCCAGGTCAACCGCTGGGCCGCCGGGCGGGGCCGGGCGCTGGAATTCGGCGTCGAGGCGCGCCGGGTGCTGGCCGACTACGACAACCTGTGGGGCGCTTCCACCGACCCGCTGGGCCAGCCCACGCCGGAAGTGCAGGTCTCGGAGAACGTCTCATCGGCCAAGCTGGCGGCCTTCGCCCAGTACCGCTTCCCGCTGCCGGGGAGGGTCAGCCTGACGCTGGGCCTCCGGGCGGACTACTTCGAATACAGCGGCAACGGTCACGCGGCGCCGCGGGCGCAGCTTGCCTGGCAGGCCACCCCCGCCACCACCCTGACCGCCGCCTTCGGACAGTTCTACCAGTTCCTGCCCCTGGTGCTGCTGTCCCAGCAGGAAGCGTTCCGGGAGTTGGACGACCCCCGCGCCGACCACTACGTCGTGGGTCTCAGCCACCTGCTGACGGAGAACACCCGCCTGACGGTGGAAGCCTACGACAAGGAATACCACGCCATGCCCCTGGACCCTGCCACCCCGTCGCTGTTCGTCATGGATCAGTCGGGGGACCTGAACGGCTTTTCCGGCCACGAGCAATTGGTCAGCGACGGCCGGGCCCGCACCCGGGGGGTGGAACTGATGCTGCAGAAGAAGCTGGCGCAGAGCCTCTACGGAGTGGTCAGCGGATCAGTTTTCCGTGCCCGCTACCGGGGATATGACGGCGTGTGGCGCGACCGCATTTACGATAACCGCTGGATGGTGACCGTCGAAGGCGGCTACCAGCCCAATGCCAGGTGGGAATTCAGCCTGCGCTGGGTGTACGCCGGAGGCGTGCCCTACACCCCCTTCGACCTGGACGCCTCGCGGGCGGCGCAGCGCGGCGTGCTGGACGAGACCCGGGTCAACTCCCAGCGCCTGCCCGACTACCACACCCTGGACCTGCGGGTGGACCGCCGCTTCGCCTTCTCCGCTTCCAACCTGGTCCTCTACCTGGGCGTGTGGAACGTGTACAACCGGGAGAACGTGGCCGAATACGTCTGGAACCAACTGGACAACGAGCCGGACACCATGAACCAGTGGGGCATCCTGCCGGTGTTCGGCATGGAATTCGAGTTCTAAGCCCGGCCCGGCGCCCGAGTAAAACGCGGCGAGGCTGCCCGGGGAGGCAGCCTCGCTGTTTTTGGGGTCATGGTGTAGGGGGAAGCTATTTCAGCAGGACGAGCTTCTGCACTTGCGTGAACTCTCCCGCCTGCATCCGCACCAGGTACACCCCCGAAGACAGCGACAGCCTCGGTAGAGTAACAGTATACTCCCCCGCTTCTTTCCAGCCATCCTCTAACACAGCAACCTTGCGCCCCAGCAAGTCGAACAGCGACACCCGCACTTGGCTGGGAACCGCCAGACGATAGGAGGCGACCTCGCCCTGAAGCCTCGCTGTCACCGTCGGGACGGTGCGAGGAGAATCCTCAGGCATGGCCCCGCCCAACTGGCCGTTCCAGGCCACCCTCTTGGCCCAAACGTTCGGGTTGACGTTTTGAACCAGCATGAAAGTCGTCACCATGCCGCCGCCCCCATCTCCCACCGAGGACAGATCTTGCGGATTCTCACCGGCACGTGACACGTACATCAGAGTTCCCTGATTTCCCCATTGCCGCCGGCCCAGTGAGTCCAGCTTCTGCCCGTAAGAATAGACCGGGAGCGTGGCCGGCCCCGCCTTCTGGACGCTGACGAACATGTACAGGAAGGGCCAACGGTAGGCCATGGCGCATCCGGCAAGTTGGCCGAAGGGCATCACCAAAGCCCCTGGTTGGCCGCTGCCCCAGGTGGGCCAGTGGCAGTTCCCCTCCATGTCCAGGCGCTGGGCGTACATCCCGCCCTGATAGCCAAAGCACAGGTAGGCGTAGCCCGGCTCGCCGGAGATCATCCGGGCGGTGGGATACCAACTGACGTAATCCCGCACCCACAGGGAATCGCCGGTCGGGGCGTAGCGGATGACCCGGTTGAAGGTCCCCGATCCGCAGTGCACCAGGAACCCTCCCGCCCCGTCCGGGACCGTCTCGTACAGCCACGGACTGTAGGAATAGAGTTCCACGCCCAGGGGATCCCACTGGGGAATGCCGGCGCTGTCCAGGCGCTGCCCGAACAGCTTCCCATAGGGGCCGTTGCGGTTATCCTGCCACACCACGAAGATGCCTCCCTGCCCGTCGGGGCAGACCTTGGCCTTTTTCTGTGTCGCAGGAAAAGGACAAACGGGAATCCCGGTCAAGCCTCCCCACAGGAGTTGCCCGGTGGCGCTGACGCGGTAGGCGTGGACTTGATCAACCATGGGCGCCATACCGTCGGGATCGCCGTGGGCCGCCATGAAGAAGCCGCCCTGGCCGTCGGGGCAGAGGCCCAGGTAATTGCAGTTGGGCAGGAAAGTACCCACGAACAGGCCGGCATCGCCCCACACGCGGTTGCCGGCGACGTCCAGTTTCTGGGCATAATAGCCGGGATGGGGGCCGGAATTCGATTCAAACCATGCGGTTATTGCTCCGCCGGTGCTGTCGGGGATGATCTCAAGCCCATAAATATCTGGATCATTCAAGGCGGGAGTCAAGTACTCCGGCGGATTGAACCTCAACTGCCCGTTGGTCTCAACGATCTGGTAGAAGTAGCGGGACGGAGTCTCGCTGTTCGAAAAATACGCCACCAGCAAGCTGCCGTCGTTCAGGAGCACTGTGACGGGATAATCCTCCGCATAGGCACTCACCGCCACCGGCAGGTTCTCGCGAATGCTGGTGGGCCACTGGGCTTGGGCCGGCAGTGCCCAGGCCATGAGCAGGAGGATCAGGGGCAGGGTCTTCATAAGGCCTCTGAAATCTGAAAACTAATGATGGTAGTGCACAGTTGAGCCGACAGCTGACAGCCTCAATATACACAATTATCCCCCCTTTGTCAAGTGCAATTTTTTGCACGGGGGAGAATTCGTCAGGGATGGGAGAATGCTGAGCACCCGCTTCAGCGGGTTGCAGGCGAGTAGCCCAGCGATTCATCGCTGGGAAAATAGGGGCGATGCATTTGCCCTCCGGAGACCTCGCCCTCAGAACCGGTCAATCGCCCTGTTGGGAGGCTGCCTCGGTGAGAAGCGTGAGCAAATGCTTCGCCCTGGAGGGTAGTGGCCGCCGGCCAGAGCAGGTCGAAGCATCTGCGCACCGGGTCGGATGAGGCTGCCTTCAGGAGGGGATGATGCCGGGGCTATCTGCGGAGACCTCCCGAGGGCAGATGCATCGCCCCTACACCCCTCCGGCCACGACGAAGCGTCGCCCTCCGAGCACCAAGCACCAAGCATCAAGCATCAAGCATCCAGCATCCAGCACCAAGCATCCAGCCGCCGGCCGGAACGCCGGGGAGTTGCACAAGCTTCCTCGCCGGCTTCATCTGCGAAATCCGTTCAATCCGTTTCATCTGCGATTCTGACCACGATACAGCTGAGAGCCGACAGCCGACAGCCGGGAGCTTTCAGTCAAGCACAAATTTTCGCGGGAATAGCTTGCTTCCGCGGGCCGGGGAGATTATCTTACAGTACGCGTACCGGATCCACCGGAGAACCCTGCCATCCGCTGCTTTCTTCCCCTCCTCGCCTGCTCCCTGCTGAGCGCCGCCGCGGGCGCCGGGGATCGCCTCCCCGACTGGACCGCGGCCACCGAAACCGCCGTCTGGCTGGCCACGCCCGGCGGGCTGTTCCGCGCTGACCCCGAGAATGAAACCTGGTCCCCCGAAATTTTCCCCGACCACCCCGGTCTGATCCCCTTCGAGCTGCTGTGCGACGGCGAGCAGGTCTGGGCCCTGGCCGTGGACGCCGTGGGCCTGGTGGACCTGCTGTCCGGCGGGCGCAGCGCCTGGGCTGCCGGCACGGGACCTCCCTCGGGGCCGCTGTCCTGCGCCGCCTTTGCCGGGGACTACGTCTGGGTGGGCGGATCCGGCGGCGCGGCCCGCTACGACCGGCTGCTGGAGCAGTGGCAGGCCGTCACGGTGGCGCCGCCCGGCGCGCCGGATTCCGCCCGGGCGGTCATCCGCATCCAGGCCGCTGGGGACGAGGTCTTCCTGGCCACGGCCGCGGGACTGCGGCGCTTCGACTCCCGCACCGAAACCGTGTCGGACCCGGCCCCCGAAGGCGGCCTGAAGGGAGGCCTCCCCCGCGACCTGCGGATCATCGGCGAGGAGTTATGGTGCTTCGGCGAACACGGTATTGACGTCTACCATCTGCGGCAGCGCACCTGGACCTTTTTAGGCTCCGGCCAGGGCTTGCGATCCACGGACTGGCGCGACCTGGAACAGATCGGAGGCGACCTCTACCTGCTGCACGGCGGCGGCTTGGATGTGGTCGAGACGGCCACGCGCCGGGTTACCCCCTTCGAGCGGGAGGCGGGGCTGGCCGGCTACGAAATCCGCGACGTGGCCGGGTCGGCGGCGGAGCTATGGTTCGCCACGGATCGCGGGCTGCTGCGCTGGCAGGCTGAGAACGCGGCCCAGGGGCGGGCGGAAACCTGGCAACTCTACGACGCCGGGCGGGGGGCATCTCAGGAGACCTGCCTGCGGGTGGCGCAGGGGGGCGGAGGCGTTTTCGCCCTGGGCGAACGCGGGGTGGACCTGTTGGACCCGGCCACGGATCTGTTCCGCCTGCCGTTGGCCTTCACCGATCCGGCCCTCGCGCCGGCGGCGGCTCCCGTGCGGCGCGCTTCCTGGGACGAAAGCGGCCTGCGGGTTTTCCCCGCCGCGGGATCGGAAATCGGCTTGGCGGGCCAATACCACGACCGGTTCGAATCCGGGGGGGAATGGCCGCCGGACCATCCGCAGAATGCCAACCGCCACTGGGGCCGGCTGACCCCCTTCTTCAACCACGCCTCAGGCCGTTCGGCCGGGGGTCTCTATGATAATACCGATCCCGACCAGGTGCTTTACGGGGCCACCTGGCGGGGCCGCGACGGCGACCTGGTGCGCCGCGCGGAAGCCGGCAACCGGGTCCAACCGGCCCTGGCCTGGGACCCCTTCTTCGGATCGGCCACCCTGCGGGGCGGACGCACGCTGCTGGAAGCGGGACCGCGGCGGGGGGAAAAGCGCCGTTCCCTGCTGCGCGGGACCGCCGCCTACGGACAGCGGTTGACCCGTTCGGCGCGGGAATTCTTCCCCGGATCCGCCGGGCCGGTGTTCCTGCTGCAGAAACAGAACCTGCTGATCGGCAGCGCCCGGGTCCTGCTGAACGGCCGCCCGCTGCCGGAGACCGACTACACCCTGAACCATACCCTGGGACGGCTGTTCTTCACCTTCACCGGGTGGGAACTGCTGAACGAAGGGGACGTGATCGAGGTCCAGTACCAGTACCGGCTGGAAGAGGCGGAGATCGGGCAGGAACTGGCCCAGGGGGAGATCGCGGTATCGTCCGGCGACGCCTTCCAGGTGGCGGCGGCGGGGCTGACCCAGACTGGTGATCCCGGCGACTCCGCCTCCGGACCGGCCTTTCAGGCGGCGCAGGTGGCGGCGGAAGCCTTCGGGCAGGCACTGGGAGGTGAAGGACGGCTGGTGGCGGCGCTGGGCGCGGGGCAGAACGACAAGGGGCAGGACCTGGAGCACGGCGAGTCGGTCGAGGCCGACTGGCGCCGCGGCCCCTGGACCGTCCGGGGGATGATCCGCACCCAGACCGACAGCCTGCCGGCCCTGGAAGACCGGTCCACCGAGTTCGGCGCGCTGCGGGGCGAAGACGAGGTCCTGGTGCGCTTCGAACCGGGTGGGCGGGGGCGGCTGGAAGGACGCACCGCCGAGCGCCGGGGGCTGTACGGCCGGGAACGAAGCTGGCACGGCGGCGCCATGATTTCCCCCCTGACCGGAACCTCCCTCTTCGCCGACGGCGACTGGTTCGACGCGGCCGCCGATTCCCTGGACCGGGAGCGCTGGATGGGGTCGCTGGGGCTGGAAACCGCTTTCCTGCCCGGGCTGCTGGAGTGGGCCGGCCTGCGCAGTTCCCGCCTGACCCTGCTGGGCCGCGCCGGGGAGGTGCGCCTGGATTCGGCCGGGACGCCGGCGGCTACCCGGCTGCGCACCCGGTCGTTGCTGGCCCGCTGGGCGATCGTGCCGGGATCGAAGGTCAGCCTCTACCCGGAAATCCGCTGGAGCGCGGCCCGGCGCCGCGCCGGCGACGGCCCTTTCCAACCCGAACGCGAGGAGTTGGCGCCGCGGGCCACCATCCACAGCCGCGATCTGCTGCCGGGACTGAACGCCTACCTGTTTGGCGAAGCCCGCTACGCCCAGGCAGGGTACGATTCCTCCGCCGGTCAGCGCGACGCCGCCCTGGAGCGCCAGGGGATCGCCCGGCTGGAGCTGGCGCCGGGGGTCTACTGGGGGACGCTGAAACCGGTCACCCTGCGCCTGGACCTGTCGCGCAACGCCGAAGATTCCCTGGTGGACGTCCCTGCCGATTACGGCCTGGCCGACTTGGGGGGGAGCTGGCGCGACTTCCCCAACAACGTTTCCTCCCGGCGGGTCAACAGTGAGACGATCCAGGCCACGGTCGCGCCGCACCCGCAGTGGTTAGTGTACCAGAGCGTGTCACGGCTGCGGGCCACGGGCGCGCCCGAAGAGCAGTTCTATTCCGCGCGGCTGGAATGGCGGCCGCGCTCGGCCGAGCAGGTCTACTGGAAATACATCCTGAACCGCACCCTGGACCCCGCCGGCCACCGGTTGCGCCACCGCCCCGGAATGGAATGGTACCGCCGCTGGTCGGCCCGGTTGTTCACCCGCAGCCAGTTTTACGCGACCTGGGCCGACGAGCCCGGGTACCGGCTGTTGGAGCTGGCTCCCGGCGCCTACGCCGACCGCCGCTTCACCTTCCCCTGGGGTCTGGGCGCGGGGACGCTGCGGCTGAACTTGGACGGTGCCTGGTCGCGGCAGACCCTGCCGGCAAGCCTGGAGCGGATCCGCGCCGGCGGTTACGCCCGGCTGGACTGGCAGATGGGCCGCCCCCTGCTCCTGCGCCTGAAGGTGGATGGCGACTACGACTATTCCTTGACCGGAAACTCGAGCGAGGCGCTGTGGGAGGTGGAGGTGCGGGTCAGCGGGAGGTTCTGAGGCGAGGGTAGGACAGGCATACCTGGAACGTAAAAATATCGGCCCTGGAGTGTCATCCCCGCGAAAGCAGGGAAACAGTGGCGCCCCAAATCCCATCATTGATTCAGATGTTTCAGGAATGTCTGAGCTCCCAAATCAATAAAAAAGGGCAGCCACTCGGCCGCCCCTTCGGTTTACGGTTTACAGTTCTCGGTTCACAGTCTTTTATCCCACCACCAAATTCAGCAGCTTGCCCGGCACGAAAACGGCCTTGCGGATCTGCTTTCCTTCCAGCCAGGCGGTCAGCCGGCCGCTGGATTGCGCCAGAGCCACCGCCTGATCCTGGTCCACCCCCACCGGCACTTCCAGCTTGTCGCGCACCTTGCCGTTGATCTGCACTACCAGGGTGATGACCTCCCGCACCAGAGCGGCGGGGTCGTGCTGCGGCCACGGCTGATCGAACACCGACACCGTTTCCGCCGATTCCGGATGCATCGTATGCCACAGTTCCTCGCCCAGGTGCGGGGCAAACGGAGCCACCAGCCGGGCGAAGGTTTCCAGCGCGCCGCGCAGCCCGGGGATGGGCCCCTTGGCCGCGGCCTCATAGAGCGCGTTCAGGAGCTCCATCATGCGGCTGATGGCGGTGTTGAAGCGTAGTTCGCCCAAGTCTCTGGTCACCTGTTCGAGGGCATGGTTTAGGGCGTAGTTCAGGTCACGGGGCAGTTCGCCGTCCGGAGCCGCCGCGGCGTGGTCCTGGTAGAAGCGCCACAGCCGGTTGACAAAGCGCGCGATCCCGGTGATCCCCTCGTCGGACCAGTCTCCGCCCTGCTCGTAATCCCCCATGAACATCATGTACATGCGGAACACGTCGGACCCGTACTTGGCCACGAAGTCGTCGGGGTTGACCACGTTGCCGCGCGACTTGGACATCTTCTCACCCTTGTGGGTGATGATGCCCTGGTGCCGCAGCCGGGCGAACGGTTCGTCGAAGGTCACCAGCCCGGCGTCGTAGAGCGCCTTGATGATGAAGCGGGCATAGAGCAGGTGCATGGTGGAATGCTCGGCGCCGCCGATGTACTGATCCACCGGCAGCCACTTCCGGGAAATCTCCGGGTCCCAGGCCACGTCGTCGCGGTCCGGCGACAGGTAGCGCAGGAAGTACCAGGACGAGTCCACGAAGGTGTCCATGGTGTCGGGGTCGCGCTGGGCCGGTTCGCCGCACTTCGGGCAGGTCACGTTCATGAACGATGGCAGGTTGGCCAGCGGCGATTTCCCCTTGGGGGCGAAATCGGTGATATCCTCCGGCAGTTTGACCGGGAGCTGGTCTTCCGGCACCGGTACCGTCCCGCATTTCGGGCAGTGGATGATGGGAATAGGCGCGCCCCACATGCGCTGGCGGGATACCAGCCAGTCGCGCAGGCGGTAGTTGACTGAGAAGCGCCCCTTGCCTTCCGCCTCCAGGGCCCTGGTGACCGCCTCCTGGCCCTCCTCCGACCTCAGCCCGTCGAAATGGCCCGAATGGATCATGTAGCCGGGGTCTTCGAAGGCCTGGGTCAGCGCCTCGGCTTCCAGGATGGCGGCGTCCACTTCCGGCTGGATGACCACCTTGACCGGCAGGCCGTACTTGCGGGTGAACTCGAAATCGCGCTGGTCGTGGGCCGGGACGGCCATGACTGCGCCGGTGCCGTAGGTGGCCAGCACGTAGTCGGCGATCCACACCGGCAGGCGCTCGCCGGTCAGCGGGTGCACGGCATAGGCGCCGGTGAACACCCCAATCTTCTCCCGCTCGGTGGAAAGGCGCTCCAGGTCGGTGACCCGGCGCACCGATTCAATGTAGGCCTCCACTTCCGCGCGCTGCCGGGATGCGGTGATTTCCGGCACCAGCGGGTGCTCCGGTGCGAACACCACGTAGGTCACGCCGAACAGGGTGTCAGGCCGGGTGGTGAACACCTCGAAGCGGTCGTCACGCCCTTCCAGCCCAAAGGCGATGGTCGTACCGGTGCTGCGCCCGATCCAGTTCTCCTGCATGATTTTCGTCCTGCGCGGCCAGTCAATGCGCTCCAGGCCCTCCAGCAACCGGTCGGCGTATTCGGTGATGCGGAAGAACCACTGCTTCAGGTCGCGCTTGACCACGGGCGTGCCGCAACGCTCGCAGGCGCCGCCTTCGGCCTGCTCGTTGGCCAGCACCGTCTGGCACGAGGGGCACCAATTGACCGGGGCTTGCTTCTGGTAGGCCAGGCCGCGCTGGAACAGCTTCAGGAAGAGCCACTGGGTCCAGCGGTAGTAGCCGGGATCGGAGGTGTCCACCTCGCGCTCCCAGTCGTACATGGCCCCGATTTCCTTCAACTGCTCGCGGATAAAGCCGATGCTTTCGGCGGTGGTGACGGCCGGATGCACGCCTCGGGACACGGCGTAGTTTTCCGCCGGCAGCCCGAAGGCGTCGAAGCCCATCGGCTCGAACACGGTATGGCCCTGCATGCGTTTCCAGCGGAAGTAGCTGTCGGCCGGGCCGAAGTTGTACCAGTGGCCGATGTGCAGCTTTTTGGCCGATGGGTAGCTGAACATGACCAGGCCGTAGAAGGGCTTATCGGCTGCGGCCAGATCGGGATGGTGGGCGCCGCTCTGGTCCCACACGCGCCGCCACTTGGGTTCAAAGTCTTGGAAGGGGTAGTCCATAGGGTATAGTATCCACGTAACCACGTATCCACGTAACCACGCAAAATGAAGTTGCTGATTAAACTCCGCGCCGGGCGGTTTGGCTCCGCGAACCGGAGTAACCGATAAACATACGCAATTCCGGCGCTAAAGTCAAGAGGGAAGAAAGATTTCACTACAGAAACATGGGGAGGCTATTGGCTTCCGGCTATCGGCTCCCGGCGTTCGGAGGGCCATCCGTCGGCTGACGGATCGTGGCCGGTGGGATGTTGGGGCGATGCATCTGCCCTTGGGAAGCCTCCGCAGATGGGCCCCGGCACCTCCCCTCCCGAAGGCAGCACCATTCGACCCCACTCTGGCAGGCGGCCGAACCCGGTCCAGGGCAGGGCGGGCCGAAGCCATCGTCCGGATTGTACCGCCCGGGCCGGAGTATCCATCGCATGAACCGTGGATTACCCCACAATGGTCCCGTCGCGAAATCACAGTTCAGACGCGGTAGCCTCCAAGTCCTTTTCTCGCTTTTTCACCCCTCCGAATCGTCCCCTGGTAAAATTCAAGTCCCGGGAAAAACCTGCCGATAATAGAGATGGACACCCCACAGCGAGCGTCATCATGGAAGACGGAAAGACCACCGAGCCTCTGCCCCCGGTCGACCGGGGAGAAGGCTGGAAGCCCCGCCATCAGCGCAAACGCACCCTGCTGGACGTCGAACCGAAGCCGGAAGACAAGTCCGAGGAAGAACCCCGCACGCCCCAACCGCTGCCCTTCGGCACCATAGATATCCTGGCCTGAGCCGCCAGCCGCTGCACCCCGACAATGCTTGAAACCATTTCCCCTTGCTTTTCCCCGCCGTAATCCGTATATTTCCCCCGCTTGACTCAACCATACCCGATCTCTGATCCAACATGAAAACGCCCGATTCCCCTGCCCCCCGGGATCCCCGCGCCCGGCAGGCCGTGCGGGTATCCGCCGCCCTGGTATCCCGCCGCGGCCCGGCCCTGGCCGCCATCTTCCGCGAAGCGCTGGACGCCGCGTTGAATCCCGGCGAGCTGGCCGAACTGATCCTCCAGAGCCTGCTGTTCGATGGCTATCCCTGTGCCCTGGAAGGATTCCTCACCTTAAAGGAACTGCTGCATGATCGGCTGCCCGCCGACGCCGCCTTCGAAGCGTACGATGCCGCTCACGTGGCGCAGTGGCGCGGGCGGGGCGAGGCGCTGTGCCGCCGCATCTACGGTCGCAACTTCGAGCCGTTGATGGACAACGTCGCCGCACTGTCGCCCACCCTGAAGGAGTGGATGCTGGTGGAAGGCTACGGCCGCGTCCTGGCCCGTCCCTCGCTCGATATCGCCCTGCGGGAGCTGGGCATCGTGGCCATTCTGACGGTCAAGGAGCTGCCCCGGCAGTTGCATTCCCACCTGCGCGGCGCCCTGCGCGTGGGCGTCCCGCCGGAAGGCCTGGACGCCGCCCTGGAATGGTGCGCCGAATTCGCCACCCCCGAGGCCTTGGCCCGGGCGCGGGATGTGCGCTCCCAGGTGCGCCCGGTGGCGGAGTAATTGCGTCATTTTGTCAGAGATTGGCAGCAGGGCGGAGAGCTCCCCTTCCCGGCGCTGTGGTGATGGGGATATTAAATGCTTAATTATCAAATGTTACGGCGGCTTTCATCCATGTGCCGCAGGGGTGATAATCGGCACAGCCTTTGCACTACTATCCCGGTAAAGATTATAATACATGCATATAAACATGGAGGATTGCAAAGATGAGCAAGATTATTGGGATTGACCTGGGCACGACCTATTCGGTGGTGGCCGTGATGGAGGGCAACGAGCCGGTGGTGATCCCCAACCAGGAAGGCAGCCGCACGACGCCCTCGGTGGTGGCCTTCACCAAGACCGGGGAACGCCTGGTGGGTGGTCCGGCCAAACGCCAGGCGATCACCAACCCCAAGAAGACCGTATACTCTATCAAACGGTTCATGGGGCGCAATTACGAAGAAGTGCAGAACGAAATGAAGATGGTGCCCTACACCGTAACCTCCGGTCCCGGCGGCCAGGCCCGCGTGCAGATAGATGACAAAGTCTATTCCCCGCCCGAAATTTCCGCCATGATTCTGCAGAAGCTGAAGCAGGCCGCGGAAGACTACCTGGGGGAAAAGGTGACCCACGCGGTCATCACCGTGCCGGCTTACTTTAACGACACCCAGCGCCAGGCCACCAAGGATGCCGGGGAGATCGCCGGGTTGAAGGTCGAGCGCATTATCAATGAACCGACCGCGGCGTCGCTGGCCTACGGGTTGGACAAGACCCGGGACGAGCGCGTGGCGGTCTACGACCTTGGCGGCGGGACTTTCGACATCTCCATCCTGGAACTGGGCGAAGGGGTGTTCGAGGTCAAGGCCACCAACGGCGACACGCACTTGGGCGGCGACGACTTCGACCAGCGACTGGTCACCTACGTGGCCGACGAGTTCCAGAAGCAGGAAGGCATTGACCTGCGCAAGGACCCCATGGCCCTGCAGCGGTTGCGCGAAGCCTGCGAGAAGGCCAAGATCGAGCTGTCCAGCGCGCAGCAGACGCAGATCAACCTGCCCTTCATCACCGCCACCCAGGAAGGGCCCAAGCACCTGGATATGACCGTCACCCGGGCCAAGTTCGAATCGCTGATCGCCGACTTGATCGAGCGGAGCATCGGGCCGTGCCGCAAGGCGCTGGAATCGGCCAAGCTGTCGCCCAATGACATTGACGAGGTGATCCTGGTGGGCGGGTCCACCCGCGTGCCCGCGGTGGTCGAAGCGGTGCGCAAGTTCATCGGCAAGGAGCCCAACCGCAGCGTCAACCCCGACGAGGTGGTGGCCATGGGCGCCGCCATTCAGGGCGGCATCCTGGGCGGCGAAGTCAAGCGCGACATGGTGCTGTTGGACGTCATTCCCCTGTCCCTGGGCATCGAAACCCTGGGCAACGTCATGACCAAACTGATCGAAGCCAACACCACCATCCCCACGCGCCGCACGGAAGTCTTCTCCACCGCTTCCGACAGCCAGACCACGGTGGACATCCACGTGCTGCAGGGCGAACGCCCCATGGCCTACGACAACAAGACCATCGGCCGCTTCCAACTGGAAGGCATTCCTCCCGCGCCGCGCGGCATCCCTCAGGTCGAGGTAACCTTCGACATTGACGCCAACGGCATCCTGTCGGTGGCGGCCAAGGATCGGGCCACGAATAAGGAACAGTCCATCAAGATCCAGGCTTCTTCGGGGTTGACCCAGGAAGAGGTGGAAAAGATGAAGGCCGACGCCCGCTCCCATTCCGCCGAAGACGCCCGCAAGCGTGAAGAGGTGGAATTGCGCAACCGCGCCGACTCCCTGGTGTGGCAGACGGAGCGGCAGATGAAGGAGTTCGAGGGCAAACTGGATCCCGAATCCCGCAACAAGCTGCAGGCCGGGATGGAGCGGCTGAAGACCGCCCTGCGAGGTTCCGACGTCAACGAAATCCGTTCCGCCACGGATGACCTGAACCAGATCTGGGCCCAAGCCTCCACGCAGATGTACCAGACGGCCCAGGAGCAGCCGGGTCCCCAGCCCGGACCGGAACCCGGGCCGCAGGATCAGCAGGCCGGCCAGGGGCCGCAGGGCGAAGTCGAGAACGTGGAGTATGAGGTCGTGGACGAAAAGGACGAGAAAAAAGAAAAGTAACCGCCTGGAACAACCCGGACGTTGAATCTATCCCCACCGGAGGCGGGGCCCAGGGTCCCGCCTCCGGCGTACTTACCCGTCATCTCAACAGGAGTTGAACGGTGAACGAGTTCGATCTCGATTTCCCCTGGCTGCTGCTGCTGGAGCGCCTGATGGTGGCCCTGTTCTGCGGCGGAGTCATCGGCCTGGAGCGGGAATGGGCGGGCAAGAGTGCGGGCCTGCGCACCATGATCCTGATTTGCATCGGTTCGACGCTCTATATGTCCCTGTCCATGCTGGCCGCCATGGCCGCGCGCCAACCGTTCGACGTCACCCGGGTGGCGGCGCAAGTGGCCTCCGGCATCGGATTCCTGGGCGCCGGCACCATCATCGTGGCCCGCGGCCAGGTGCACGGCCTGACCACCGCCGCGACCATCTGGGTGGTGGCCGCCATCGGGCTGCTGGTGGGAGCCGGTTATCCCATCTTTGGCATGCTGGCCACGGGGATCGTCCTGGGCATCCTGCTCCTGATCGGCCTGTTCGAGAAGAAACTGCTGAAGCAGTGGCTGGGTAAACGTGAAGGATACCTGGACCGGCATCGAGGCGAGACTTCTGAAGAACGCGATATTACCTGATCCAACTTCTGGAATATACCATGGAATCTCTAAGACTCTTCACCTGGAACGAACTGCGGCAGTACGACGGATTGGGCGGCCGCCCCGCGTATATCTCTTACAAAGGTCTGGTCTACGACGTGACCGGCAGCGAGATGTGGCCGGCCGGCCGGCACCAGAACCGCCACAGCGCGGGCGACGACCTGACCGCCCTGCTGCCCCAGTCTCCCCACGGCGAAGACGTCATCCTGCGCTTCCCGGTGGTGGGGAGGATGGAGTGAATCTCGCGCAGAGACGCAGAGACGCAGAAAATGAGATGTAGGGGGGGATTAAGGATTAGGGGAAGTTTCAAGTCTCAAGAAAATCCGGAGGAAGGAGTCGGAGGGCTACGCTTCGCCGTGGCCGCGACGCTTCAGGAGTCGAAGCGAGTAGCTGTAGGTGTAACCTGCGGAGAAGGTCGGCATTCACCACCTCACGACCCCGCAAGGGATCGAACAAAATCAGCGAAATCTGTGGTTCAGACTGGATAACCCTGGAAACCTCCGCGATTCACTCCGGGAGATTGCTTTGTCATCCGTCACCTGACGGATTCCTCGCAATGACACTGGTAAACTGCGGCTAACAACCCCGAGTCAAGAGCCGACAGCCGATAACCGACAACCGAGAGCCAAAAGCCGAGAGCCTATCCATGGACCATCCGATATTATTGTGGGTTGGATTCAATGTCTTCGTCCTGATCATGCTGGCCCTGGACTTGGGCGTCTTCAACCGCAAGGCGCACGTGGTCACGGTCCGGGAAGCGTTGATCTGGACCGGCGTCTGGATCGCCCTGGCGTTGCTGTTCAACCTGGGCATCCTGTACTGGATGGGAAGCGAGCGGGCGCTGGAGTACCTGACCGGCTATTTGATCGAGAAGTCACTCTCGGTAGACAATATCTTCGTCTTTCTGCTGATATTTTCCTATTTTAGTGTTCCGGCGCAGTACCAGCATAAAGTGCTGTTCTGGGGCATTCTGGGAGCCCTGGTGATGCGTGCCATCTTTATCTTTACCGGCATCGCCCTGATTGAACGCTTCCATTGGATCATCTACGTCTTCGGCGCATTCCTGATATTCACCGGAATCCGCATCGCCCTGCAGAAAGAGAAGGACATCCATCCGGAGCGCAATCCGCTGCTGAAATTGGCGCGGCGCCTGTTCCCCGTGACTCCGGGGTATGAAGGAAACCGGTTCTTCATCCGCAGGGGAGGGAAGCTGATGGCCACTCCCCTGATTCTCGTGCTGCTGATGGTGGAGACCACCGACTTGATTTTCGCAGTGGATTCCATTCCCGCCATCCTGGCCATCACCCGGGATCCCTTCATCGTGTACACCTCCAACGTGTTCGCCATTCTGGGGCTGCGGGCGTTGTACTTCGCCCTGGCCGGAGCCATGCGGCTGTTCCACTTCCTCCACTACGGATTGTCCGCCATCCTGGTGCTGGTGGGGGTAAAGATGGTGCTCGAAGATTTCTGGCATCCGCCCGTGACCCTGACGCTCGGTTCGGTGTTGTTGATCCTGGGGGGATCCATCGCCGCTTCGCTGATATGGCCCCTGCCCGAGCCGGAAAGTGTCAACCCCAGGCCGGAAGAACCGCGTCAGGACAGAGAGGAATTCTAGGCGGGCGGAGGCGCGAGCGGCGCGGCCGGGAAAAATAAACCCGGGAACGAAGGCGGTTTTAACCTTCATTCCCGGGTGATAGACAGGACAGCGGGAGACCGGTTACGGTTACTGGCCCTGAGTGCCGGGGGTGGTATCCCGCTGCGTGAAGTATAGAACCACCACGTCCAGCTCGTCCCGCGTCAACTTTTCCGATGAGGCCTTTCCGGGGTGCGCGTCGCTGGTCAGGTAGGCCCGCAGCGAATCGGACGTCATGGTCGTGGTGATGGTTTCCTTGTGGCAGTTCTGACAGCCGGCGCGCATCATTACGGTGTCGGGTTCCATTACCTGGACGGTGGTCGGCGGGGGCTGTTCACCCATCTGCTGCTGGCCGCCTTCGGTCTGCCCCTGCTGCATTTCTCCTTCGGTCTCCTGGCGTTCCTGGCCGCCGCCGCAGCCGGACAGCGCCACCGCCAGTAACAGAACCACGATGAGTAGGCCGAGATACACGAATTTCCTGGTCATGTTCGCCTCCATGTTGAACGGTATGAACAACGGGTTGCGTGCGATTCCGGCACAAGCGAGTTGAGCTTTAATGCACAAGGTACGTTTCCGGTGGGCGGATGTTGGAGACGCAGCACGGAAATGGCCGAAATCAGCGAAGTTTTTTGCCCTGAACCGGATACCTTAAGCGGAGAATACTTATGGCCGACAGTTCCCAGCCCGCTTCCGGCGCCGTCGTCTGGATGGACCTGACCGTCCCCCAGGCGGACCGGGTGCGCGACTTCTACGCCGCCGTGACCGGCTGGCAGGTTCAGCCCGTGCCCATGGACGGCTACGACGACTACGCCATGGTCCCGCCGGAGACGCAGCAGGCGGTGGCCGGCATCTGTCACGCGCGGGGGGCCAACGCCGGCCTGCCGCCCCAGTGGCTGATCTACATCACCGTGGCCGACCTGGACGAGAGCCTGCGCCGCTGCCGCGAACTGGGCGGCGAAGTTGTCTTCGGCCCCCGGCCTCTGGGCCAGGGCCGCTTCGCGGTCATCCGCGACCCCGCCGGCGCCGTGGCGGCGGTGTACGAGGAAAAGCAGTAGCCAGGAGTCAGGAGCCAGAAGCCAGGAGTCAGGAGATGTCACCCCGAAGGGGTGGTCTTTTAGTAGCCGGGGGTTTCAACCCCCGGAGAGGGGTGCTCCCCCTCCTCTTCTTGCGACCCTGCCACGAGGTGGTCCCTTCGGGAAAGGGGTCGAACAATGGTCTGAATCGCGGATTAAACCATCGTCAGAATCGCAGATTACACGGATTAAACGGATTTCGCGGATTGTGAAGGCGAGGAGATCGGGGCGGTATCATCCCAGCGAAAACTGGGATCCAGGAGAGGGGAGAATCACAATCGGTGAAATCTGCTAAATCAGCGTACATCCGCGATTCGGAAAAGGTCCATCGGTGCAATCGGCGTAATCCCGTTTATCGGCGATTCTGACAACACCCGGCGGACTGCGCGGCGGATCAACCGTGGCAACGAGGCAGCATTGGGTGCCCCGCCGCTTAGTCCGCCCTACGCACTTCTGAATTCTGGCTTCTGGATTCTATTCATAATTATATCATCACCTTGTAGAACATCATGAGGTAACCCATGCCATTGAACCCTGAAAAACTGACCATAAAATCCCAGGAAGCGGCGCAGCGGGCCTTCCGGGAGGCAGCCGAACGCGGCAACCCCACGGTCGAACCCGACCACCTGCTGAAGGCGCTGCTGGCGGACGAGGAATCCCTGGTGCGCGACGTGCTGGCCAAGGCCGGGGCCAACCTGGCCAACCTGGAAGCCTCCCTGGACCTGGAGATTGACCGCTTCCCCAAACAATCCGGCGGCAACGTCCAGCCGCAGATGTCGCGGCGCCTGGATCACGTCTTCACCCAGGCGGAAAAGGAAGCCGGGGCGCTGGGGGATGAGTACGTCTCCGTCGAGCACCTGCTCCTGGCCCTGTCCGAGCAGAAGAACGAACCAGCGGGCAAGCTGCTGAACCGCGCCGGAGCGAAGAAAGACGATTTGCTCAAGGTCCTGCGCGAAGTCCGCGGGGCGCACCGCGTCACCGACCAGGCGCCGGAATCGAAGTACAAGTCGCTGGAGCGCTACACCCGCGACCTGACCGCCCTGGCCCGCCAGGGCAAGCTCGACCCGGTCATCGGGCGCGACGAGGAGATCCGCCGGGTCTTGCAGGTGCTGTCCCGGCGCATCAAGAACAACCCCGTGCTGATCGGCGAACCGGGGGTGGGCAAGACCGCCATCGTGGAAGGGCTGGCTCACCGCATCGCGTCCGGAGATGTGCCCGAAGGCCTGAAGAACAAGCGGGTGCTGTCGCTGGACCTGGGCGCCATGATTGCCGGCACCAAGTACCGCGGCGAATTCGAAGACCGCCTGAAAGCCGTGCTGAAGGAGATTCAGGCGGCCGAAGGCGAGGTCGTCCTGTTCATCGACGAGCTGCACACCCTGGTGGGAGCGGGCGCGGCGGAAGGGGCCATGGACGCCTCCAATATGCTGAAACCGGCCCTGGCCAAGGGTGAGCTGCGGGCCATCGGCGCCACCACTCTGGACGAATACCGCAAGCACATCGAAAAGGACGCCGCCCTGGAACGCCGCTTCCAGCCCGTGCTGGTGCAGGAACCGACGGTGGAAGACACCATTTCCATCCTGCGCGGCCTGCAGGAGAAGTATGAAGCCCATCACAAGGTGCGCATCACCGACGCCGCGCTGGTGGCCGCCGCCCTGCTGTCCCAGCGCTACATCAGTGATCGCTTCCTGCCCGATAAGGCCATTGACCTGATTGACGAAGCCGCCTCCCGGCTGCGCATCGAAATTGATTCCATGCCCGAAGAGCTGGAACGGGTCACCCGCAAGATCAACCAGCTCGAAATCGAGCGCCAGGGGCTGAAACGCGAAACCGACGAAGCGTCCCGCAAGCGCCGGGAAGGGGTCGAAGAGGAGCTGGCCACCTTGCAGGAGGATTCCAAGGGGCTGCGGACGCGCTGGCAGCGGGAAAAGGAGATTTTAAACGAAATCGGCCGCATCAAGGAGCGCATTGACCAGGTGAAGCAGGAAGAGGCCATCGCCGAGCGCGAGGGCAACTTCCAGAAGGTCAGCGAACTGCGCTACGGGGTGCTGCGCGACCTGGACCGGCAGATGGTCAGCCTGAAGGACCAGATGGCCCAGTTCCAGGGGGAACGCCGCCTGTTGCGGGAGGAGGTCACCGACGAGGACGTGGCCCAGATCGTTTCCCGCTGGACCGGCATCCCCGTGTCGCGCATGCTGGAAAGCGAACGGCAGAAGCTGTTGCAGATGGAGCAGCTCCTGCACACCCGCGTCATCGGGCAGGACGAGGCGGTCGAGGCCGTGGCCGACGCCATCCGCCGGGCCCGCGCCGGCCTGCAGGAAGAGAACCGCCCGCTGGGGTCGTTCATCTTCCTGGGGTCCACCGGGGTGGGCAAAACCGAGCTGGCCCGCGCCCTGGCCGAATTCCTCTTCGACGACGAGAGCAACATCGTGCGGCTGGACATGTCCGAGTACAGCGAGCGGCACACGGTGTCGCGCATGGTGGGGGCGCCGCCCGGATACGTGGGCTACGAGGAGGGCGGCCAGTTGACCGAAGCGGTGCGCCGCAAACCCTATTCGGTGGTGCTCCTGGACGAGATCGAGAAGGCCCACCCGGAGGTGTTCAACATTCTCCTGCAGGTGCTGGACGAAGGCCGCCTGACCGACAACCAGGGGCGCACCGTCAACTTCCGCAACACCATCATCATCATGACCTCCAACCTGGGGTCGGACCTGATCCGCGCGCTGCTGACGGAAGGCCGCGGAGATTCGCCGGAGATGTATGAGCGCATCAAGCGGGACATCCTGGCCATGCTGCGGGAACGGCTGCGCCCGGAATTTCTGAACCGCATTGACGAGGTGATCGTGTTCCACCCGCTGCGGCAGGAACACCTGAAGCAGATCCTTCACCTGCAAGTCCAGCGCCTGCTGACCCGGCTGAAGGGGCAGGACGTGCGCGTGGAGCTGACCGAAACGGCGGAAGACCACCTGATCGAGGTGGGCACCGACCCACTGTTCGGCGCGCGGCCGCTGAAACGCGCCCTGCAGAACGAACTGGTCAACCCGCTGGCCAAGGCGCTGCTGGCCGGCGAGTTCGCCCCCGGCGACACGGTGAAGGTGGATTACACGGACGGGGAGCTGCGCTTTGCGAAGGAGGGGCAGGCGGAGGAGGTGGAGGAGGAAGCATAAGCCACAGGTCACACAGAGGGGCACAGATAAGGGCGGCTCGAGGGGGCCGCCCTTTGGTATTTGCGCACACAAAGTGAGTAGAAATGCAAAAAATTGCGCTTGACAAGGTGAAGCGCAACGGTTATATTGGAGCGGATAGTCAACGGGATAATCCGTATGAGGCGGATAATAACCGATCAAATTCCAGAAAACAAGGGGTATATCATGTCGAAATCAATCGTGGTTCTGACGGCCGTGATGGCGGCTTTTTCCCTGGCGTGGGCGACGGATGTCACGGGGCCGGTTTCGGGAATTTGGGCTACCGGGCAAAGTCCTTACAATGTCATCGGAGATATCAACGTTCCTTCCGGGCAATCGCTGATTATAGAACCTGGAGTGCAGATAGTATTCCAAGGCTCTTATAAGTTTATCATAAACCAGCAGGCCACCCTGACTGCAGTTGGCACCCTGGCGGATTCCATTATCTTTACCGCGGCTAACCCGTTGGTGGGGTGGCGCGGCCTTCGATTTTTAGATGCATCGGATTCCTGCCGATTGGAATATTGCCACATAACTCATGGTATGGCGACTTCAGGCGAGTATTTCAGTGCGGAGGTCAAAGGTGGCGCCATACATTGTGACGGTGTCGATATGACAGTCCGCAACTGCCTCATTGAGAGATGCAAAGCCTTCCACGGAAGCGCAATCTACGTGACCGCTTCCAATCCCCTGATCGAGCTAAATACGATTCAATATGACACCAGTACGGTTAACGGAGGGTCGCATGGAAGCGCGATATTTTGCTTTGGCAATGCCCATCCTACCATTCAGGGGAATATTATACGCTACAATTACAGTAATTGGTCGGGTGGTGGGATAGCCTGTGAGGAAAACTCAAGCCCGTTGATTACCATGAATGTTATAGAGTACAATTATGCTTATCAGGTCGGCGGCGGCATTCTCTGCTATGAAGATGGAAATCCGCACATCTATCAGAATACCATTTCGCACAACTGGACTTCTTCTTCTGAGGGATCCGGCGGAGGTATCCATGTAGGCCTCTCTGATCCGGTAATAGAAGAGAACATCATTGCCCACAATCACGGAAAGGACTATGGCGGCGGAGTCACATTCAATTACTACTCTAACGGACAACTGTTGAACAATGAAATATACGGCAATTATATTCAAACATATGACGCGACAAATGGGGGTGGGGGAGTGTGCATTTGGGCTCAATGCAATACTTCAGTCATTGGAAATACCATCCATGATAACTATGTCAACTCGACCACGGGGCGTGGCGGGGGTATCTACTGGCATTCATCCTCCGTGCCAAGCATTCAAAAAAATCTCATCTACAATAATAACGCGCACTACGGTGGTGGGATATACGGGCTGGGTAGTTTTAGTGGAGTGCAGATTACCAACAACACCATAGCCCTGAATAGTGCGACAAACGGCGGAGGAATATATCTTGAGTATACCCACCCCTGTATTGCGAATTGCATCGTATGGAACAACACCCCGGACCAGATACTGCTCCTGACGGCTCATCCGTCCATTATTTATTCCGATATCAGCGGTGGATGGCCTGGTGTGGGAAACATCAGCGAAGATCCTTTGTTCATCAATCCTTCCGCCTACGATTTTAGCCTGCAATCCGGATCGCCCTGCATCAATGCCGGCGATCCAGCCAGCCCCCTGGACCCGGATGGCACTTGTGCGGACATGGGAGCGATATACTACGATCTAAGCGGAATTCCCGGTGTCGAAGTGACCTTGCAACCGGATTCCCTAAGTATCCAGATTCCTGCTTCCGGCGGCTCATTCGATTACCATGCCGTGATTACCAATATCAGCGCCTATCCTCAAACCTGCAACGCCTGGATTATGCAATGCACTCCGTCCGGCACCTGGCAGGGACCAATGCTCGAGCCGGTGTTTCTGATCCTGCCGGCGGGCGCCCAACTCGAGCCACAGCGCACCCAGACCGTTCCCGGCAGCGCCTTACCCGGCACTTACCTGTATTGCGGCTATGTCGGCATGTACCCCTCCGTAAAATGGGACAGCTCGTACTTCGAATACACCAAACTGACCACCGGGGATGGACCCTGGATTTCCGACTGGGCCTGCACCGGCGAACCCTTCCCGGGCGAGACGCAAAATAATTTCATCCTTCCTCCTTCATCCTTCATACTTTCCGCTTCCCCCAACCCCTTCAACCCCTCCACCACCATTGCCATCGCCCTGCCGGAAGCGGCGCGCGTTCACTTGGCCATTTACGACCTCTCAGGCAGACTGGTATCTGATTTGATCAGCGGCTGGCGCGATGCCGGGGCGCACGAGGTTACCTTCGACGCTTCGGGTCTGCCCTCTGGCCTCTACTTCGCCCGGCTGGTCGCGGGGGACATCGCCCAGACGCGGAAGCTCGTCCTGCTGAAGTAATTTTGTAGCTTTCCCGCTTTCTAACGTTCCAACCCGGTAGAAGGGGTGGCCCGGCGTGGTCGCCCCTTCTCTCGCATCTGAATCAGGCAACAAGCATCAAATCCGCCTCCCAAGACCGCCAACCCTCCCGCCCGAATTCCGTTAATATATTCATATTCCAGAGCTTACAAAAACCGGATTTTTCTTGATATGGCGCGGAATTTTGCGTATATTATAATCCCGGCCTCTCCCGGCCCGGAAGCGGATTCCCTGGCCGCCTGGCGCGCCTGGCTGCTGCGCTGGTCCGCCGTCCATGCCACGCTCCTGCTGGCGGCGGCGGGGCTGGGCCTGGGGCTGGGACGGCCGTGGCTGATCGTCCCGGCGGCGGGACTGTCCTTCGCTGCCCTGATTTTGGCCGGGCGGGGCCGCTGGACGCCCCGAGGAACTTTCGGCCGGGCCAACTCCGTGACCGCACTGCGCCTGACGGGGATCCTGGCCCTGGGACTGGCGGCGCCTCTTCTGCCGGGAACGGCCGTGGCCGCCGCGGGGTTGATCCTGACGGCGCTGGATCTCCTGGACGGTTGGCTGGCCCGCCTCCGCGGCGAAGCGGGCGAATTCGGCGCCTTCTTCGACAAGGAGGCCGACGCTTTCTTCGTCCTGCTGCTGTGCGCCGCTCTGTACGCGCAGGAGAGACTGGGCGCCTGGATCCTGGTCCCCGGCCTGCTGCGCTACCTGTTCACCCTGGCGCTGCACCTGCTGCCCGCCCGCTCCGGCCAGGAACGCCGCTCGCGGCGCGGCCGCTGGGTCTTCGCCCTGCTGGTGGCGGCCCTGTTGATCTGCTTCCTGCCCTGCCCCGCCGTCTACCGCCCTCTGGCCGTCACGGCCACCGTAACGCTGATGACGTCTTTCGCGGCAGATCTACGATGGGCTTTTTCCGACGCCTGAAAACCACCCTGCAAGCTTCGCCCCGCCGTCCCGCTGACCTGTGGATCGCCCTCATTGTGTTAAACGGGCTGATCTTTCTCCCCTCCGTGCTCCTGCGCAGCGAAAAGAGCCTGCTGCTGCCCCTGCCTCCCCTGCACGAACCGGGCCACTGGTTCAACCTGTTCGCCTTCTTCGTGCGGCGCGAAGGGCAGGACCTGTTCCGCCTGTGCGCCGACCTGCTGGCCATGGTGACGCTGATGGCGCTGGTCTCCCGCTTTTCCTGGAAGCGGTGGGTGCGTTACCTGCTGTGGCCGGTGTACCTGCTGCTGCTGGCCTACCAGAGCTACGACTTCACCATCCGGGCCTTGTTCGGACAGAAACCGCTGCTCTACAGCGACGTGCTGCACCTGCGCGACGCCCTCACCCTGGCCTCCGATTTGACCGCGTCGCTGGCCCTGACTCTGGCGGGAATCGCCGCGCTGCTGGCGCTGCTGGCCTGGGCCTCGGCCTACCTGTTCAAGGCGCTGGAACTGGGCCTGGAACGGCTCCCCTTCAATCGTAAGACGCTGATGGCCGGCCTGACCGTCTGGGGGTCCGTGCTCGTTCTGGGACTGGCCTTCGGCTGGGCCGATTACCGTCCCACCGTGCAGTGGGTGGCGCCGCGCTTTGTGGCCAACCTGGAAACTTCCGGCCGCTGGCGCGCCGCGGTGGAATCGCTGCCGGCCCGTCTGCCGGTGGATTCCAGCTACTTCGCCTACGACGGCCTGCGCTTGCAGTACCGGCCGGACGTTTATTTCATCGTCCTGGAATCCTACGGCAAGATCCTGGCTCGCGACTCCCACCTGCAGGGCCCCTACCGCCGCCTGATGGAGCAGATGCAGCGGGACTTCGGGCGCCGCGGGTGGCACTGCGCCACCAATTACAGCGAAGCTCCGGTCAAGGGGGCCCGCTCCTGGCTCTCGGCCGCCACCCTGCTGACCGGCCTGCGCCTGGACAACCAGGTGGCTTTCGATCTGTTTCAGGAGCATGCGGGCGATTTCCCCCACCTGGTGCGCTTCCTGAACCGGCACAACTACTTTACCCTGCTTCTGCAACCGCCCACCCGGCCCCGCCACGGCCTGCCGGTGGCCGATCCCTTCGGTTTTGAGCAGGTGGTGCACTACGACACCCTGAAGTACCGCGGTCCGGAATACGGCTGGGGGATCATTCCCGACCAGTACAGCCTGGGCTACGTTCACCACCATTACCTGCGGCGCACCTACCGCCCCACGTTCCTCTTCTTCGAAACCGTCACCTCGCACGCGCCCTGGGGGCCGCTGCCGCCCCTGGTGGATGACTGGCGCGCCCTGAACGGCAGGCCCGTCCCGCCGGCTTCCCCCGATACCATCCACTTGGCCCTGTGGCAGGACGTTGTGCTGGTGGCGCAGAACGCCGCCCTGCGCGCCCGCCGCGCTTTGCGCCTGGGGGGCGCCCTGGATCCGGGCAGTTACTTCCAGCACGTGGCCTACGACTGGAATGTAATCAGCGATTATCTCCTGCGCCAGGCACCGGACCACAGCCTGTTCATCATCGTGGGCGACCACCAGCCTCCCTTCCTGACCCCCATGGAGTACGGGTATCAGACCCCCATCCACCTCCTCTCCAAGGATCCCGCGCTGATCCAGCTCTGCCGCGATTACGGCTTCGAAACCGGTCTAAGCAAGGATCCCGGCCGCCCCGGCGTCCTGCGTCACGAAGGGATCTTCTCCTTCCTGGTGCAACTGCTGGCCCGGCATTACGGCGCCGAAGGGTACGGGCCGCCGCCCCAATATCACTCCGCCGGCGTCCCCTTCCCCTTGGCCGAACCCTGACCTGCCCATGAACCGCAAACTGGTCACCCGCCCAACCCGGGGCCATCGGGACGTGGCCGCCTTTTTCGATCAATGGGCGCCCCGGTACCGGGATCAGCACGGCCCGCCCGCCCGGCAACTGGCGCGGCGGCTGGCCCTGATCGAAACCCTGGCCCGTCTGCGTCCCGGTGACACCGTCCTGGAAATCGGCTGCGGACCGGGCGGCCACCTGCTGGCGCTGGCGGACCGTTTCGCCCGGGGGATCGGCGTGGATCTCTCGCCGGGCATGATCGCCGCGGCCCACCGGGCGGCGCAGGAAAGCCCTCACAGTGGGCGGGTGGAATTCCGGGTGGACCGGGGGGAGACGCTGGATACGGTGGGCGAGGAAGCGGCGGACGCGGCTCTGTTCGTGGGATCGCTGGAACACCTGCTGGATCCGGGGGCGGCGTTGCATTCCGCCTTGCGGGTGCTGCGGCCCGGCGGCCGGGTGGTCATCCTGACGCAGAACGGCGGATCGCTGTGGCACCGGTGGGCTCCCCGGTTGCGCTGGGACACCCGCCATCTCTCCACCGACCATTTCTTCACCCGCCGGGAATTGGCCAAGAGGCTGCGGGAGGCCGGCTTTTCCGCGATTCGCGCCGGGTACTGGCACTTCCTCCCCCGGGGGGACATGCCGGCTGCGGCGGCCGGGATCATGGCGGCGCTGGAACCGGTGGGCCGAGCTTTCCTGCCGGGCCTGTTGCGGGGCGGGCTGTGGGCGGCAGGGGAGAAGGGCGTTTCGGGAGAGGCGCGATAACAACCCGCCGGTCCTGTGGTTCATGCAGAAATCAGGCTCGGAAGGCGCCGGTCGCTGAAGGTTGGACGTAACGGCAAACCGCAGGGGCAAAGCGTTGGCCCGGAAGAGGCCTCTAATCCCGGCCATGACACGGCCTTCAATCTGCGGCTGCGGGATTTGCAGAAATGCCCCTCCTACGCATAAAGTAGGGGCGGCCACTACTGGCCGCCCCTACCAACGATGAACGACGAACGACTATTTCAGCAGGACGAGCTTCTGCACTTCCGTCGTCCCCGCCGCCGTCAGCCGGGCGAAGTAGATCCCGCTGGACAACCCGGAACCATCGAACGTGACCTCGTGGCTGCCCGCATCCTTCCACCCGTCCACCAGCGCCGTCACCTGGCGGCCGGAGGCATCATACACCCGGAGGCTGACGCGGCCGGGAGCCGATAGCTGATACCCGAGAGCCGTCGTCGGGTTGAAGGGGTTGGGGGAGGCGCCGACCAGGCGGTGGGCCTGCGGCGCCGCGGCCGGTTCGGTCAGGTCGAAGCTCTCGCCGTAGTTTTCCCAGTTGGTGACCAGGGCGCCGTCGCCGGTGGACAGCTTGGAATAGGTGAAGCTGGAGCTGTCGTACTTGGTTCCGGCAATGTAGGCTCCCAGGTAGCCGCGGTAGGTGTAGGTCCCCGGAGCGGCTGTGCCGGGCACGTTCTGGGTGCGCTGCCGGGTGATGTTGGCGCCAGACGGCAGCACCAGCGAGAGCGGCCCCAACATGGGTCCCTGCCAGCTTCCCGACGGCGTCTGCTGCATGATCCAGGCGTCCACCACCGCGCCGGAAGCTCCCAGGTTGGCCAGGGTGGCGTTGTAGCTGAAGCTGCCGCCCGACGCCGGGATCTGGATGGGAGCCCCGATGGGGGCCAGGGTGAGATCCACATTGGGAGGCGTGCCGCCGGGCACCAGGTTGACCGCCGCCAGGGCGTTCAGCCGGCCCGCGCCGTAGGTGTTGTCCTTGCCCGCGGTTCCCGCTTCCACCGCCGACTGTTCCAGGTACTGGTCAATCTGCGCCGGAGTCAGCGCCGGGTTCTTCTGCAGCATCAGGGCCATGGCGCCGGCTACGTGGGGGGTGGCCATGGAGGTACCGGACCAGGTGCTGCCGTTCAGGTAGCCGGTGTTGCTGTTATAGGCCAGGGATTTGACACTCACGCCGGGGGCGGAGATATCGGGGTCAATCAGGCCCATGCCCGGGTTATAGGGGTAGTCATTCCAGGTACCGACGCCCTGCCAGGTGACCGGCCCGTGGCTGGAGAAGGCGGCGGCGTTGTTGTTGATGTCGTAAGCGCCCACGGTGACCACGCAGGAGAGCCCGCCGGTCAGGGTCTGGTTGGGGTGCAGCCAGGGAGGCGGCACGTCGCCGGGCGTGCGCACGTTGCCGGGGAGGGGATAAAAGCCCTGGAGATTGCCTTCGTTGCCCGCGGCGATGGATCCGATCACCCCAGCGGCCAAGGCGTTATTGCAGGCGGTGCGGAACTGTATCTTCTGCGACGTGGTCTGCCAACCCAGGGACATGCTGAAGATGTCGGCGCCCTGCTGCACGCAGAAGTTGATGCCGGAAATTACCGGCCCTTCGGTGCCGGACCCGCCGCTCGAAAGCACCTTGACGCACATGATGGTGGCGTTGGGGGCCACGCCGCACTGCGACCCGGCGGTGCCGTCGGAGGCGACCGACCCGGCCACGTGGGTGCCGTGCCCCGAGGGGCCGTCATCCATGGGGTTGTTATCGTTGCTGTAGAAGTCGTAGCCGTGGTTGGGGTACTGGGCGCCGCCGTTCCACAGGTGGTCGGCCAGGTCCACGTGGTTGTAGTTGACCCCGGTATCGCAGACGCCCACGATGACCCCGGTGCCGGTGTAACCCTGCTGCCACACCTGCGGGGCATTCACGTTGGACACCCCCCAGGCGATCTCGTCCGAGCCGTCGGTGGCGTGCACCGGCCCCCTGGCCGGTTCGACCGCCAGCATGTAGCGCTCGGGGTCGTATTCCACTTCCGCCACGCCGGGGAAGTTATCCAGAGCCCGGATCACTTCCGGGGTGGCCAGCCCGTGCAGCAGGTTGACGATGAACACCGACTGCAAATGCTGCACTTTCCCTTGAGCCTGCATGGCTTCCAGGTAATCGCGCACGTCCTGCTGGGTGACCGCGGCCATGGTCTGGAGGTAGTCCACCACCCAGGCGCGGGTGGCGCGCTTGTCCAGACCCTCGGTCTGCTGCATCATCCAGTGATAGTCCGCCTGCTCTTCCATGGTGATCAGGATGCGGATCAGTTCGTTTCCGGCGCTGCTGTTCAGCCGGTCCTGCAGAGCGGGTGTGATGGCCCCCGCCGCAGCCGTTCCCGCCAGTACTGCCAGGAGGAATACCGTCGTTGCCAGTTTGCGCATGTGCTGTCTCCTTATCGAGCTATGGCCTTGCTTGATGACGAATTCATAGTATGACATGCCGTGTGCGGTGCTGCCGAAATGATGCGCCAAGGGTGAGCCGAAGGAAAGCCGAAGATGCGCCCGGGAAGGTGAGGTGCAGATAATACGCAATCTGCGAAGCCGGCGCAGCCGGTATTTACAGTTTTTGCAGTGCGGAAGAAGAAATGCCGGAACCGGAGTTCCTATTCAGACAATTTACAGCAAAGTTTGGACCAAAACAAGAAGAAGCTCCGGAAAGGAGCTTCGCAATGTACCATATATGGTCGTTGACTATACGATACACTGAATGGTGTGGTGGTATGCTTCCCCTCTTCGGGATGGCTCCCGACCGGGCAGCATGCTATCCGGTAGTATATCCTCCGAACCGGTCGGGGGACGAAGCATGCCACTACCCGCGTCGGGAATCGATTCTGGACAAGTTGGAATGACGGCCCCCATTGAATGAGTAAATCTTGATTAAACCAGATCTTAAATATTTTTCGAAACCCAATCTTGCCCCCCTTTCCCCGCCCAAACGTGTAAAATATTAAATTTACCTTGAATCCGGTCGAATTTTTTCGTATATTGCGACTCCCTGTCAATTTGAAGGCTCATTTCTTGGGCAAAGAAGAAAAAACGTTCATCGAGTTCCTCCGCCGCACGGGGCAGAAAGTCACCCGGGCGCGGTGCCTGGTCCTGGAAGAGGTCTACCGCCACCACGACCACTTCGACGCCGAAGCGCTCTACCAGCGGCTGGAAAAGCGCCGGGCCGGAGTCTCCCGGGCCACCGTCTACCGCACTTTAAGCCTGCTGGACCGCAGCGGCTTGGTGCGCAAGATGGACCTGGGCGAGGCCCGCAGCCTGTACGAGCACGTCCTGGGCCATCCCCACCACGACCACCTGATCTGCGTCTCGTGCGGGCGCATCTTTGAATTCGAGCATCCCGGCATCGAGGAGATCCAGAACCAGATCTGTGCGCAGCACGGCTTCGAGATGCATTCCCATACCCAGCAGATATTCGGCCGCTGCCGGGATTGTCGCGCCGGCCGTTCCCCTGCGGAGACCTCGTAGCCCGTGATCCCCTTCGTTGAAAAACTGCGCCGGGCCACCGGCGAGAACCGGCCGGGATTGTGCGTGGGCCTGGACCCCGATCCCGCCCGCCTGCCCGACGGCTTCCCCCGCGACCTGGCCGGGATGGCCCGCTTTCTCCACCAGGTGGTGGAAGTCAGCGCGCCCTATGCCGCCGCCTACAAGGTGAACACCGCCTTCTACGAGGCCTTCGGGGCCGACGGGTGGAGGGTCATGGAAGAGATCGCCGCGGCGCTGCCGCCGCAGGCCGTGCGCCTGGCCGACGCCAAGCGGGGGGACATCGGCAACACCGCCCAGCGCTACGCCGAAGCCTTCCTGGGGCGGCTCCCCTTCGACGCCCTGACTTTAAGCCCCTACCTGGGCGGCGACAGCCTCCAGCCCTACCTGCGCGACCCCGCCAAGGGCGCCTTCGTTCTGGCCCTGACCACCAACCCCGGCTCTCAAGATCTGCAGATTTTTTCCGATGGTAAAGAGAAGCTCTACCAGCGCGTGCTGCGCCTGATTCCGCAGTGGGCGCCGCATGGCAACCTGGGGGCTGTGGCCGGCGCCACGCATCCGCAGGAGTTGGCCGCACTGCGCGCCGAATTTCCCGCCGTGCCGCTGCTCATCCCCGGGGTGGGAGCCCAGGGGGGCGACCTGCAGGCCATCGTGGACCTCCCTTACGGTCCCGGCCGCGGCCCAGTGCTGGTCAACCTCTCCCGCGCGCTGCTTTACCCCGGCAACGGACTGCCTTTCCCCGCCTGTGTGGCCCAGGCCTGCCGGGAATACCACCGCGCCTTGGCCGGAGCCTGATTCCGGTGCGGGAACATGATGGCATGGTGATTGCGTGTAACATATGGTGGAATGAATACGAATTTAAGCCCTGAACACGTTCGCGCGCTGCTGGAATCCTGCGGCGCCTACCAGGAAGGCCACTTCGAACTGCGCTCCGGGCGCCACAGCGGCGGCTACGTGGAAAAATTCCGGCTGCTGGAACGCCCCGAAGTCGCGTCGGAACTGTGCCGCGCCCTGGCGGAGACTTGGCGCCACGCCGCCATTGAGCGGGTGGCGGGGCCGGCCCTGGGCGGAGTCATCATCGCCTACGAGGTGGCTCGCGCCCTGGGCGTGCCCTGCGCCTTCGCCGAACGGGCCGGGGAGAACCTGGAGTTCCGCCGCGGTTTCGTCTTCCGTCCGGGGGAGAAGGTCCTGGTGGTCGAGGACATCGTCACCACCGGGGGGTCAGCCCGCCAGGTGGTGGACGCGGCCCGCGCCGCCGGCGCCGATCCGGTGGGAGCGGCGGTGCTGGTCAACCGGTCCGGCAAACCGCTGGATCTGGGAGTCCCGGCCGTGGCCCTGCTGGATCTGGATATCGCCAGTTTCCCCCCCGAAGAGTGTCCCCTGTGCCGCGACGGCCTGCCCCTGACGGCCCCCGGCAGCAAGGGCACCCAGAAAGAAAAAGCGGGCAGATAACGACATTTTGTGCACCCTCGTGAGAATCCCACCGCGGGTGCTTTCTTTTTCCGTCTCCCGGCTTCCCCCGGCGCGGCGATATTCGCCGGCCCGCCGGCCTCTGCTTTTCATCCCTGTGTCATCAGTCCAGGCCCGGACTCTCCACCGACGGCTTCGTCGCCCCGGAGCAGGATCGCCGGGAACTCACCCCTCGGGGTGCGGAATACATACGGAGAATGAAAGCATGAGGTTCTCCATTATCGCCTCCGGTTCGGAAGGCAACTGTACGCTGATCGAGGATTCCAGCGGGCATGCCATCATGGTGGATGCCGGACTCTCCATGAGCCGCATCTCCGGAGCCTTGGCCAAACTGGGCCGCGACCTGTCCCGGGTTTCCGCCCTGCTGATCACCCACGAACACGCCGACCACCTGCGCGGCGCGGCGGTGCTGTCCCGCCGCCTCGACCTGCCCATTTACGGCAGTGCCGGAACGCTGACGCTGATCAAGCGCTTCATGCCCGGCACCCCCCACCTGAAAACCGTCAACGGCCGCGTCATGGAATTCGGGGGCCTGACCATCCGCGCCTTCCGAGTCAGCCACGACGCCTGCGAAGCGTTGGGCTATCTGATCAGCGAAGGCGACCGGCACCTGGGCCTGGCCACCGACCTGGGGTGCGTGGACGGCGGCACCATGGAAGCGCTGAGCCGCTGCGACGCGGTCATCCTGGAAGCCAACCACGACGTGGACATGCTGATCACCGGCCCCTACCCCTGGGACCTGAAGAAGCGCATCCAGAGCCACGTGGGGCACCTGTCTAACGACCAGGCCGCCGCCGCCCTGCTGGAAATCGCCGGACCGCGCCTGAAACTGGTGGTGCTGGCCCACTTAAGCCGCCACAACAACACCCCCGTCCTGGCCCTGGACACCGTGCGCAACGCCCTCTACGGCGCCGGCCACACCGATATCCAGGTGGTGGTCTCCGACCCCCACGAGCCCACGGCCCTGTTTGAAGTGTAACCCTTTCCGACTGTAAGCGTATCAGGGCGGTCACCGTGACCGCCCTGTTTTTCTCCTTCCGCAAAAAATTGCACTTGACAATAGGGGGAAGAATTGAGTATATTGAGGCGGCGATTATCCAGCCCCGCCCGGGAATGAATTCCCGGGCTACGATGCTTCAGTCCCTACCACGAAGTGGCCACTGCGTGGCGGGACGTAAACACATCCACTTTCAGTGGATCGAAACAATATAGCCCGGGAATTCATTCCCGGGCAGGACTTCCCTGCGGAGCTTCAATTGAACCTCTTCCCCCTGCTCCTCCTGCTTCTGGCCCTCACCTCCCCCGCCTGGGGTGATTGGCCCACCACCATCCGCGAAAACCTGCCGGTGGCGGCCGATACCACCATATCTGAGGGCTACCCCGTGGCCGTTCCCATCGCCGCCGGAGGCACGCTG
>QZKQ01000132.1 GCA_003599535.1 Candidatus Zixiibacteriota bacterium
GCGTCGAAATCGGTGCGAAGGGCGTAGAACTGCTGAGCCCCGGTGGTATCCCAGCGGGCCACCAGGGTGTGGTATATCCCGGTGCCGACGGTGGTGTAGACCTGGGCCTGGACTTCATAGTCGGTCAGGTTGATGGTGCCGGCCAGGGCGGTGCCCACCCCGCCCCCGGACAGTTCATTGCTGACCTTGCCCACCCAGCCGTCCCCCGAGGGATTGCCGGTGACACTCTGCACCCCGATGGTGTTGCCGGGGGTCCAGGGGTCGAACCAGTTCAGGCTGGTGGTCCCGCCGGTGAAGTATTCCGCGTACAGTGTATCCAACTGCGCCCCGGCGCTGCCGGCGCACAGGAGGATCACAAACAGGTAGAGGGTGACGCGCTTCATGATCGAACCTTTCTGCTGGGAGGAGGGGGATAGCCAGGGCACCGCTGCACCGTCCCGGATCCGGTATGGCTGGGTAACACCTATAGTATAATAAGTTGTTAAGGTACAGTCAACAGGAATGCTGCAAGATTCGCATGGAGATCGCGGGGAAGGTGGCGGGAGAGGCGGGGCAGTCGTTCTCAGTGACTGCCCCCAAATGCCGCGCCCCCGAATTTGATTCGGGGGCGGGGAAAAGCGGAGCAAGCCGGTTCCCGGATCAGCCGGGGGGCGGGCGTACCCGGTCAGAACCGCTTGGTGTAACCGTGGCAGTAGGGGGTGTGGCCGTTGTTCAGGTAGTAGTCCTGGTGGTACTCTTCCGCTTCCCAGAACTTGCCGGCCGGGGCGATTTCGGTGGCCACCTTGTAGCCTTTTTCCTTCAGGATTCCCACCAGCTTGCGGGCGATCCGCTCCTGTTCTGCATCCACGGTGAACACAGCCGAGCGGTACTGCTCGCCCACGTCCGGCCCCTGGCGGTTGACCTGGGTGGGGTCGTGAATCTCGAAGAACTGCCGGGCCAGGGTCTCGTAGTCGGTGACGCTGGAATCGTACACCACTTCCATGGTTTCGGCGTGGCCGGTCTTGCCGGAACAGACTTGCTTATAGGTGGGATTTTCCTGGTGCCCGCCCATGTATCCCACCGCGGTGGAAAGCACCCCGGGGATCTGCTGCAGGTAGTATTCCACTCCCCAGAAACAGCCGCCGGCGAAGTACGCCTTCTGCGCTTCGGCCGGGCCGGAGGCGGGCTTCACACTCTCTTCGGCGGCGGGGATGAATTTCATGGAGATGGAGTTGACGCAATGGCGCACGTCCCTGGCGGTGAAGCCCTCCCCGGTGAAGACGTGCCCCAGGTGCGCGCCGCAGTTGGCGCAGATGATCTCCGTGCGCTGGCCGTCGGCGTCGGGGACGCGCCGCACCGCCCCGGGGATCTCATCGTCGAAACTGGGCCAGCCGCAGTGGGATTCGAACTTGTCCTGGGAACGGTACAGGGGGGCATCGCAGCGCTTGCAGAGGTAGGTGCCCGCCTCCTGGTGTTCGGTGTACTCGCCGGTGAACGGCCGTTCCGTCCCCTTGTGGATGATGACCCGCTCCTCTTCCGGCGTCAACGGATTATATTTCATAGCTTTCTCCTGCGATAACATGGTGGAAATCCGGCCCGGATCGGCAGTCGCCCCCGCGGCCGGGTCATCCCCGCCCGTGGCCGGGGACGGCGCCTGAAGGAAATACCCGGCGGCCAGCGCCAGCAGCGCCAAAGTCAGCAAACCCAGGGCCAGCCTCCGGCCGGCGCTCCGCCCTCTATTCACGTTCATACTATGGCCTCGAAAAAACTTGTCCTTATTATTATTCTACGGCCGCCGGGTTAAGTTCCAGGCGGCGAACCGGGTGAATTTTTGGGAGATCAGAACTTAGGCGTCTGCTCCCGGAAATCCCGGGCAGACGGGCCGGGCCGCAGGTGTATTATCCCGCAACAGTAGCGTTGCAATACGCAACATTAGCAGAAAAAAACGCCCAAATCCTGCTTGACTCTCTGGCAGCGGCAGTTTATATTTAAATTGTGAATATTGTAGCATGACGATGACGAAGATAGCGGTGCCGCGTTTCGCGGATGACATAGCCCCCCTGTTCGACGCGGCCCAGCGCGTGGCGGTGTACCGGGCGGATCGCGACCAACCGGTGCTGGTGGAGGTCATCCCGTTCTCCTCCCCACCCGGCCTGGACCGGGTACGGGCGTTGCGGGAGCAGGGGATCTCCATCCTGATCTGCAACGGGATCGGCAGCCAGGCCAAGAGCATGTTGCAGACCTGCGGCATCACCGTAATCAACAACGTGACCGGACCGGTCCAGGAGGCGCTGCGGGCCTACTACAGCGGCGAACTCTGCGGTTCCACCGGCGACCCCATCTTCCAGGTTCCCCCGGTCACCGCGGCCCTGTCCGAACGGATCTACCACGCGCGCAACCTGCTGGCACGCTTCGGCTGGAAGGTGTCGCCGGGCGAGGGTTGCGCTCCCTTTCCGGTGGACCTGGTGGCGGAAAACCGCTGCCCGGTATGCAAGGGACCCGTTCGCGCCGCGGTCTGCTGCGGCATGCACTCCCACCGCGTGGACGAGGAAATCCGCGAATTTCACCAGGCCGCCGCCGACCATTTCGACCTCCTGATCTATGCCCTGGCCGCCCCGGTGGAGGTGGAGAAAACCTGTTTCGAGTACGGCATCCAGATCCTGGATCTGAATGCAGACAACGCGGAAGACTGGTGGGCATACCGCCACCTCCTCCCCCTGCTGGAAGGCAAAATTCACGGACGAAGGTCCTGTGATACATCCCCGCGGATCGTCTGAGGCACAGCGGTGCGCGGGTCCCCTTACGCTAACTCGAGGAAACGGCCATGACGGTATTCCACATTCTGGCGTACGCCTCCCTGCTGGTGCTGGGGGCCGGGGTAATCGCCCGGATCCTGCGGCTGGCTTCCATGCCGCTGCACCTGCGCTGGGAGCTCTACCCGGTCCCCCATGAGAGGGGCCGCGCCGGGTACGGCGGATCCCGCCTGGAGGAGGTCAACTGGTGGACTAAATCCCACCGCGCCGACCATGTGACTGAGCTCCGCACCATGCTGATGGAGATTCTGCTGCTGAAGGGGGTGTGGGAGCACAACCGTCCTCTGTGGCTGAGCACTTTCACGCTGCACTTCGGCCTGTACCTGCTGATTGGCGAGGCGGCGCTGCTGGTGCTGGGCGGCCTCCTCATTTTGACCGGGGGGGCCCTGCCGCAAGCCCTGGGCGCCGTCATCCTCGCCCTGGCCTGGGCCGGGTACCTGATGGGCCTCGCCGGTTCCGTTCTCATGCTGGGGCGGCGGCTGTTCGATCCCAAGCTGCGGGCGTTCAATTCGTCCGGCCACCTCTTCAACCTGCTGCTGCTGGGCGCCATCCACGCCACCGGGCTGCTGTGGATCGCCGGAGATCCCCTCTACATTTCCCGGCTGACGGGCTTCCTGGCGGGCCTGGCGGCGCCGGCCGGTCCCTTTAACCTGCCCATGCTGGGCTACTGGCATGTGGGCCTGGTCCTGTTCTTCTTCGTGTACTTCCCTTTCACCCACATGACCCACGCCTTTGTCAAGTACTTCACCTACCACAATGTCCGCTGGGAAGACGAGCCCAACCTGCCCGGCAGCCGTCTGCAGGAAAAGATCGTCCGGCTGGAAAGCCAGGCTCCGACCTGGGCGGCGCCGCACATCGGCGCCGACGGCAAGAAGACCTGGGTGGACATCGTCACCAAAACGGGGGAGGAGAAATCATGAGCCCGACCACACGCAAGGAGCCGCGCCGCATCAAGGACATGAGCCTCCCTTCCGAGCAGGTGGCCCACGTGGAACCGCAGGACCTGGTGCCGCTGCCTCCGCCCTATGACAAGCTCGAGGAGCAGCCGCGCTTCAAGCCTCTGTCCGATGATTCCCGCGCCAAGCTCGAGGCCAGCCTGGATGACACCCTCTGCATCGGCTGCCCCAAGCCGGCTTCAAAAGAGGAAGAGGAGCGCCTGATCCAGGCCTTCATCTCCGGGCTGCACAAGCTCTTCACCAAGGAAAACAACTGGACCTTCCTGCAGCCCCTGACCCTGTCCATGGAGCACTGCGCCCGCTGCCAGACCTGCGTGGACGACTGCCCCGTGTACGAGGAAAGCGGCAAGAACGAGGTCTACCGGCCCACCTACCGCTCGGAAATCCTGCGGCGGCTCTACTTCAAGTACGTCAAGCCGGGACTGCCGGGCTTCCAGACCTTCCAGAACGGGGGCATCGAGCTGAACTGGACGCTGATCTCCCGGCTGCTGGAGTTGTCCTACCGCTGCACCCTCTGCCGCCGCTGCGCCCAGAGCTGCCCCATCGGGGTGGACAACGGCCTGATCACCCACGAGATCCGCAAGCTGTTCAGCTCGGAGATGGGGCTGACGGCCAAGGACCTGCATGAGAAGGGCACGGTGCAGCAACTGGCCGTGGGCTCCAGCACGGGCATGATCCCGGTGGTGGTCAAGGACAACATCGAGTTCATTGACGAGGACATGACCGACCGCACCGGCATCAAGGTGGAGACCAAGTGGGACGTGGAAGGCGCCGAGGTGCTGCTGCTCCATAATGCCGGCGAGATCCTGGCCTGGCCCGACAACCCCGGCTGCTTCGCCCTGCTGCTGGATGCCGCCGGCATCAGTTGGACCATGTCCAGCGACCTGGTGGGGTACGACGGCGTCAACTACGGCCTGTTCTACGACGACGTGCAGTTGGCCCGCATCGCCTACCGCCATTTCGAGATCGCCAAGAAGCTGAAAGTCAAGAAGATAGTGATGGGCGAGTGCGGGCATGAGAGCAAGGCCCTGGGCGTCATCGCCGACCGGGTGTTCCAGGGCATCCCCCGGGAGACGGCCATGACCCTGATGGCGGACATCGTCTTCTCCGGGCGGATCAAGTTCGACCCCTCGCGCAACGATTTCCCCGTCACCCTGCACGACCCCTGCAACCTGGCCCGGGCCATGGGGGTGATCGAACCGCAGCGCAAGGTACTGCGCTACCTGGCCCCGCGCTTCCGGGAAATGCATCCCCACGGGGTACGGAATTACTGCTGCGGCGGCGGCAGCGGCTTCGCCATCATGTCCCAGTTCAATTTCCAGGACTGGCGCCTGCAGATCAACGGCCGCCGCAAGTTCCGCCAGATCCTGGAGGCCTTCCAGGACACCGACCTGACGTCCAACGACCCCAAGTACGTCTGCGCCCCCTGCTCCAACTGCAAGGGGCAGATCCGCGACCTGTTCGACTACTACGGCGCCAAGGAGAAGTCGGGCCTGCACTACGGCGGACTGGTGGAACTGGTCGTCAACGCCATGGTGGACCTGAAGGAGCCCTTCATCAACTGGGAAATCATGTAGCCTCCCCCCCGAAATGCAGAAGGGGACGGTTCACTGGAACCGTCCCCTTATTATTTTCTCCTGGCGCCGTCCTGGGACCCCTCCGAATAACTCTCCCAGGGGAAATAAATTCGGAGGCCATCCGAAGCGTTTTCCCGGGTGAATCACAGCACCGTGGCGATGACCTCGTTCAGCGCGTCTTCCACGTACACCACCCCGACGATCCGGTCGTCCTTCATCACCGGCACGAAGGTCAGGTCGTGCTCGATCATAAGGTAGATGGCCAGCAGAATGGGGTCGTTGTATTCCACCATGATCTGCACCGGGGTCATGAGTTCGCTGATGGGGCGTTCGATGTGGTTCTTGATCTCCTGCAGGCCCTTCTCCGCGGAAAACCCCAGGCGGCTCAGGTTGGGATCGGACTTGGTGGTGGGGTACGACGAGGCCAGCTCTTTGGTGCGCCCCGGTTTGCCTGGATTCAACCCCCGCAGGATGTCCTGGCGCTGCACGATCCCCAGGAACAGCCCCTGGGCGTCAAACACCAGGATGATCCAGGGGGAGCATTTCTGGGCGCTGCGCTGGGCCGCCGCTCCGCCCAATTCCGCCAGCGCCTGGCGGAGAGTGAACCAGTGAGGAATGTAAGGGAAGGACTCCAGCGGCAGCATCAATTCACCCGCGCACTTCATTCTCATCATGTGACTCTCCTTGAAGCTCAAGGTTCAACTTGGCGGCGAATTCCCGGAGATACCACTGGGCCCGGGCGTCGCTGGACAGGGCCATGTCGAGCTGCTTGGTCAGGATGGTGATCCGGCCCAGCAGCCGCAACCGTCCCAGGATAACCTCCTCGGGCTGGTAGGCGATGGAGGAATCCAGGAAGTCGCCCTGGCTGGAGTTTTCGAAGCCCATCAGGCGCTGCAGTTCGCTGATCAGCCAGATGCGGCGGATGCGCCGTTCCAGCGGGGCCCCTCCCAGCTTGAACTGCATGCGGATGTAGTTCTTGGCCGGCTCCGGGGTGGCCATGGACTCGATGGTGGAGAAATGATAGCCCATGCGCAGGTTCAGGAGCATGTAGTCCTGGCTCAGGAAGGCGTAGCTGTTTTCGGAGAATTCGGGGTGATGGCCTTCCTGGATGTTGGTGCCCACCACCGACATGAAGCCCTTCAGGTCGGCGGGCACCTGGGACTGGGGCCATCCTTCTTCCAGGATGCCGCCCCACAAGGCCTGCATGGGCCGGGAATGGATCTCATGCTCCGGAATCCAGCGCCGGCCCTTCTGATCCGGTGGGCTCTGGTCCAGGTGGATGACGTTGACCACCAGGGGGATGCTGGTCTTCAGCCGGATGCCGATGCGATCCTTGTGCGAGGTGCGCTTCAAGGCGACGAAGATCTCTTCCATCGCTTTCTGGTGGAGGAAGCGCAGGATGTCGTGCACCGTCTGGCAGTTTTCCACCGTAAACCGCGGTTCGCTGGGGTGGATGACATTCAGGTGGACGAGGGGAAAGATCATGCTGTTGGCGGTCCGTTCGGCGCGGGGCGGCGCGGCCGCCTCCGCCGGGCCGGGGGCGGGATCCGCCCACTCGGGATGCAGGCCGGCGTAGATCACGCCCCGGCCGGCGTCCACGGTGACTTCGGATCCTTCCGGCAGTTCGCCGGCCCGGGTCATTCCCACGACGGTGGGCACCCCCAGCTCCCGGGCCAGGGTGGCCAGGTGGCTGGTATTGCCGCCCACGCTGGTGACCAGGGCGTTGATCTTGCCCATCACCGCCACCAGGTAGGGCGAGGGGTTGGGGGTGACCAGGACCGCGCCCCGAGGGACCCGGTCCAGGTCCTCCATGGAATTCAGGTGGAAGACGGCCCCCTGGCCCAGGCCGCTGCAGATGGGAACGCCTCCTTCCTGCAGGATCAGCGAATCGAACTGGGCGGGGATGGCGAACACCGGCCGGCTTGCCGGGATGTTCAGCGGCCGGGTTTGCAGCAGGAACAGCTTCCCTGAACGGTCCAGGGCCCATTCGATGTCCTGCGGGCAGCCGAAATGCTCCTCCACCCGCAGGGCGCAGTCCCGCAGAGCGGCCAAGTGCTCCTCGCTGAGTGAAGGGCGTTCCTGGTCCGCCTCCGGCACGGGGACCTGCTTTACTCCCAGAGTGTCGTCCAGAACCAACTGCACCGGCTTGGGGTGGAGACGGGAAGAGACCACCCCGTCGGCGCCGCGGGAGAGATGGAAGATGTCCGGCGTCAGGGTGCCGTCCACCAGGTAGCTGCCCAGGCCGTACACCGCGTTGACCACGACATATCCCTCGTCCGGGCGCAGGGGATCCACGGTGTACATTACCCCGCTGGCGGCGGCGTCCACCATCTCCATGCAGACCACCGCCATGCCCAGGTCCAGGTCGGCCAGGGAATGGCTCAGCAGGTAGTAAATGGCCGAAGGGGTGAACTTGCTGGCCAGGATCTGTTTGTAGCGATCCAGGAGCTCGTCGCGGTGGACGTTCAGGAAGCTCAGGTATTGGCCGGCGAAGGAGAAGGAGGTGTCTTCACCGATGGCGCTGGAGCGCAGGGCGCAGCCGGACCGCCCGGCAGTTGCGGCCAGAGCGTCGTAGGCCGCGTAGATGGCCCCGGCCAGATCCTCCGGGACCGGCTTGCGGGTCACCGCTTCCTGGATGTCGGCGCTGACGACTTCCAGATCCTGATAGCTCTGGATGCGGATGTCCTTCAGGAGCTTGCCGAGGCGCTCGTTCAACTGGTTGGCGTCCAGGAAGTGCTGGTAGGCCCAGGCGCTGATGGCGAACCCCTCGGGCACGGGGCAGGCCAGCTTCGATTTCAGTTCGCCCAGGTTGGCGTTCTTGGTGCCGACGGAGAAGGACCGTTCCCGGCCCAGGCGGTCCAGGGGGATGACGAAATCGTCGCGGGAAATCGGCCGGCCCACCGGCAGTTGCCGCTCTACTTCGGCGGAGATGGCGGCCAGGCGGTCGGACAGCGGGGCGTACTTCTCCCCGCCCAGCCGCACCATGCAGGCCACGGCCTGGCTGACCTCCCCCCGGATCTTCACGAACTCATCCCAAAACGGCATGCCTTCCAGGCCGCCGTCCAGGTGCCGTTCTTCCAGGCGGCTGATGCGCTTCAGGGCGGAGTTGTGCAGGTCAAGCAGGTCCCGAAACAGTTGAAACTGTTGCTGAACCTCCTGCAGCCGCCCCTGCCGTTGCTCGGGCGAGGGGCCGAAGACTTTCTCCCACCACCCCATAGCATTTCCTTGTGGCCGGGGCCGGAGAGTCCCTCCGCCCCCGGCCCCGGAAGGATCAGGCTGCCGGCTAAGCCGCCTTGGCCTTGGCCGCTTTTTCCGCCCTGAAGCCGCGCGCCATCAGGGCCATGATGATCACGCACATGCTCAGCGCCGCTCCCATGACCATGTATCCGGCCAGGCCGCCATAGCCGAACTGCTTCAGAGCCACCGAACCGCCGGCCAGGATGATCATGATGGCGAACAGCAGACGGATGCCGTAGCCGTGGATGTACTTAATGGCCGCCACCCCGATCTGGGCGCCCACCGCCGCCCCGCACAGCATGATCAGCGCGGCGATGATTTCCACCCTCCCCTTCATGGCGTAGGTGAAGCACCCGTACCCGCCGGTGAAGACCACGCTGAACAGGTCGGTGCCCACGGCGATGGCGGTGGGGCAGCCGATCAGGTAGATCAGCGCGGGCATGCGAATGAATCCGCCCCCCACCCCCAGAAATCCGGAGAGCCAGCCGGTGACGAAGAACACGCCCATGATGGTCCACAGTGAAGCCCGCACCCCGGAGACGGGGAAGTAGATCATGGGCGGGATGTTCCATTTCTTCTTCGCGACAGTCTCCGTACCGGCCGCCTGGGCCATGGCCCGCTGGGCCGCGCGCTTGTCCTTCGTCAGGTAATCGAACAGCATGTACACGCCCAGACTGAAGAGCAGGATCATGTAGGCGTAGCGCACCACCGGCCCGGCCATGCCCCGTTCCGTCAACCACATGACGTTGCGCGCCCCCACTTCCACGCCGATCACCGATCCCACGATCGAGAGCAGCCCCATCTTCACGTCCACGTTGCCCATCTTGCCGTGCTTCTTGGTGGCCACGATGGATTTGCCGAAGATGTGCGCCAGGTCGGTGCCGATGGCGTAAGCCATGTTGAAGCCGAAGATGTTCAGCGCCGGGGTCACCACCCACGCCCCGCCAACTCCGAAGAATCCGCCCAGGATCCCCACGGAGAATCCGATAGCCAGCAGGATCAGAACATTGAAGTGAATCCCGGCGATCGGCAGATAAATGTCGAACAGACCCTTTTCCATTGTCTTGCCTCCGGCTGGATCACTCCTTGTGTTCGATCTTTCCCACTTCCATGCCCATCATCTTCAGGATGACGTCGGTGACCAGGGCGATGGCCATGCCCAGGGCGGCCATCAGCACCGTACAGATGACGGCATAGAGCAGCATGTTTTCATTGTAGGTTTTGGCGAAGAACAGGCTGATCCCGGACAGCCCTTCCAGGTTCACCGTGTTCTCCAGCGCTTCCGGGATGTCCAGCCCTTCGCCGCCGGCCCGGGCCTTCAGGGCCAGCAGCGGGACCGCCACCGTTGCGGCCAGAACGCAGCGGGCCCACAGACGCTTCAGCATCCTACCTCCACGATTGGATCGAGGGTGTTGTTTTATTTCTTGGTATAGTCAGGACTTATATATTTGCCAGGATCATGTCGCCGCTCCGGAGGGCCATCTCCCGGAATTGCCGCGCCGTTACCACGCCTTGTTGTCCACGATCTTGCGGATTTTCTCCTCGTTGCGCTTTTCCACCAGGAGCACCCGGTTGGCCTGGGCCTTGCGGATCTTGTCCAGCAGCAGATCCAGGCGGGCGGGCTTTTCCAGGACGTCCATGGCGCCCAGCTTCATCGCCTCCACCCCCTGCTGCAGGGTGGCGCGGCCGGTCAGCAGGATAACCTGCAGGTCCGGGTTCAGGTCCAGGAGCCGCTTCAGGGTTTCGATGCCGTCCATTTCCGGCATGGCCAGGTCGAGGATAACGGCATCGTAAGCGTTCTGGCCGGCCAGATCCAGGGCCTTCAGGCCGTTGTCGGCGACGTCTACGGCGAGCCCGCGGTGCGCGATGCGCTCGGACAGGGCGCTGACGAAATCGGCCTCGTCGTCCACCAGCAGGATTTTATCCGTGCCGCTCATGGCACCTCCTCGCTTATCTTTGGTATCGTCAGGACGATGGCGTACTTTCCTGCCCGGGCGGCCGTCCGAACGCGGCCTTCCAAATTCCACAGCGGCGGCCCCAGCCAGGCCCCCACCGCCGCCGGTAATTCCGCTTCCGGCAGGGCCGGCGCACCGGTGATGGTGATCTCCACTCCGGCGCCGCCTCCGGTCAACTGGACGGTGACGATCCCCTGGGCCGCCGTGCCCGCCAGCGCCGCGCTGACGGCCAGGAACACCGCCTGCTCCAGGATGAACGGCCGGGTGGTCAGGGTGACCGGCGCCCCGGCTGGTTCGAAAACCAGGCGCACCCGGCGCTGCGCGGCGAAGCGCTCCATCAGGGCCAGCAGGTTTTCCAGGAGATCGTTCATCTCCTGATTGCAGCAAGGCTCGTCGGCGCTGTGGGCGAAGCCGTTCAACCGCCGGACCAGCTCGGTGCCGCGCTGAACCTGCCGGGCGATCCGCTCGGTGACGTTCAGGATCTTGTCGCACCCGGCCGGGACGTCGGCCTCGGGGTCGGCGCACCAGTCTTCCAGCAGTCCCGCGGTCTGCTCGATGATGGAGAAAACATTGTTCAGTTCGTGGGTGGCGCCGGCGGTAACGGCGCCGAAGAACGCCAGATCGCTGTCGCGCCAGCGGGGGTCCGGAGACCAGGGCATGGGCTTATCCTTTCACGGCGGTCCGGATTTTATCCACCAGGACCTGAATGTTCACCGGTTTATACAGAACTTCGCGAATGTCCGGCGCCGCGCCGCCGGGTAGGCGGGCCAGCTCCTCTTCCACCCCCCCCTGGCCGGTCATCAGCAGGGTCTTCACGCCGGGGTGGGCCTGCTGAATCCGGCGCTGCAGTTCCAGGCCGCTGATGCCCGGCAGCTTCAGATCCAGGACCACGGCGTCGTAGTGGCGCTGCTCCAGCCGCTGCAACGCCTCGGGCCCGCTGGTGCACCAGTCCGCCTGGAGGCCCCGCATCGCCAGCCGCTCCACCAGGGTAGTGACCAGCTCTTCCTCATCGTCTATGACCAGTACCCGGATGTCGTCCATGGCGGCACCTCGCGTCTAAATCCGCGCCTTGGGCAGAATGACCGTAAAACACGTGCCTTCACCCTGGCGGCTCTCGACGGTGATGGAACCGCCCAGCTTGTCCACGATTTCTCGGGTGATGGACAATCCCAGGCCGGTTCCGAATTCTCCCTTGGTGGAAAAGAAGGGTTCGAAAATGTGCTTCAGGTCTTCCGGCGCAATGCCGGCGCCGCTGTCGCAGATGGTCACAGCGACGGAATAGTCATCCGGCTCTTGCAGGGCGAACTGAATCCAGCCGCCGTTCTGGGTGGCGGAAAGGGCGTTGTTAACGATGTTCAGGAACACCTGCTGCAACTGGCCGCGGTCGCTCTCGATGGTGGGGAAGTTGGGCGGCGCGTCGAATTTGATGGTGATGTTACGGTGCTCCGGCTCGCGTCCCAGGAACCCCACCACCTCCTTCAGCAGCATTTCCAGGTCGAGGGTCTCGATGTGGGCTTCCATGCGCCGGGCGAACCCCAGCAGGCGATGGGTCACGGCGCTGCAGCGTTCCACCGAGTGCAGCATGGAGTTGACGAGGGCCAGGACCTTCTCCCGCTGGGTAAACTGGTCGGAGGAGTCCACGATGTCCTTCAGCAGCCCGGCCTTCTCATTGATGATGGAGATGGGATTGTTGATCTCGTGAGCCACGCCGGCGGCCAGCCGCCCGATGGAGGCCATCTTGTTGGTATATTCCAGGTTGTGCAGGATACGGGCGCGGCGCGTATCCGCCAGGCGGATGCGGTTGACCATGTAAGTGGAACTGCCCAGCACCACCAGCAGGATCAGTACGCTGCTCCCGGCCAGGAAGCGCAGGGGGTTGTTGCGCACCGTGCTCCAGATCTGCATCAGGTCCTGGGGGTGATGCACCAGGATCAGGACGAAAGGAGACCGCTCGATGGGCGCGTAACTCAGGAAGCCGGCCCGATCCCCGCTGGCGAACTCCACCAGGGTGCGCATGCCCTGGGGGTGGTCCGGCAGGGGCAGGGCGGCCTTCTGCAAGAGAGCGCCGTGGTAGCGCGAATTGGTCTGCAGGATGCCCGAGCGGTTGATGAGGAACACGTCGCTGGAGGGCCCCAGGTCCAGGGAACGGATCTGCCGGTTCAGCAGCTCCATGTCAATGGTGGCGCGCAACACATAGAAATCGCCGTCGGGCAGAACGTGCTTGGCGGCGATGACGAAATGGGGGAAGTTGCGGTACCCCATGAACACGTCGCTGACATAGACTTCGCGCAGGGCGACTTCGTGGAACCAGGGCTGGTTGTTGTAGTTGTTGCCTTCCAGGTTGTAGGGCCCCACATAGAACACCTGGTTGCCCTGGGAATCAACCAGGCCCAGGTCCACGAATCCGCCGAAAATGCGGTTCAGGGTGGTGAAGGTGGAGGCCAGGCCGTCCTTGCTCCACAGGTCGTCGCGCGGCTTTTCGTGCACCACCAGGGTCAGGGCGTGCTTGTGCACGTCAATGACAGACTCCAGGCTCCGGCTGGTGTTGGCCAGCAACTGGGACACGGGGTAGCGCATCTCTTCCTGCAGGGCCTTCTGGTACTGCTGATTGCTAATGATGGTCATGATGATCAGGGGCGTCAGCGAGACCACCGCCATCAGCAGGACCGAGTAGCGCCACAGCCGGTGGTACCGGTGCCGGTCCTCCGGGCTGGGCTTCTCCTCCGCCGGGTGGGAATTTCGAAATTGTTCGCTTGCCATGATCGTGCACCGGTTACAGCATCAGGATTTCGGCCGTGCCTGGGCGGCCTTCTTCTCGCTCACCTTGCGGTACGCTTCCCGCATGATGCGGGCCAGAGAGTCCACGTTCACCGGTTTCTGCAGGTAGGCGAAGGCGCCCAGTTCCCGGGCCAGGGCCTCTTCGCGCTGGGAACCGTGCCCGGTCAGGATGATCACCTCCACATCGGGATGCTCCTTCTTCACCCGGCGCAGGACTTCGATGCCGTCAATGCCCGGCATCTTCAGATCCAGGACCATGACCTCCGGCTCGTCGCTGGCCACCCGCATCAGGGCCTCTTCGCCGTCGTAGGCGATGGCCGGTTCCATGCGGCGGGTCTGCAACCGCTCGGACAGGGTCTGCACAAACTCCCGTTCGTCGTCCACCAGCAACACCTTGGTGGGCACGGCCAGGTCCACGTCGCGGATGATGCCGGGCTGGGTGAAGCGGTTGCCCACCCGGGTTTCCACAGAGTGAACCCCGGGGACCGACTGGGCCAGGGCCTTCAGTTCCTGCTGCAAGGCCTCGACCCGCAGCACCGAGCGGTTGATCTCGATGCGGACCCGGCCGCCGGAGCAGGTGACGTCCAGCCCTTCTCCCTTCTCCACCAGGGCCAGGCTGACGTGGGCGGCCAGGAGCGCGTCTTCCAGCGCCTGGAGCGAAGCGGGAGTGCAGCCCACCGCTTCCTTGGCCGCGTTCTCAGCGATGATCTGCACCGCCTGGTCCACGGTGGTGCTGTGCATGGGGATGACGATGTCGTAGAGGCTCTCATCCCAAGGGCTGTCGCCGTGCAGCCGCCGGGTCCACTCGGCGCAGGCCTCGTCGTCCTTGCGGAGGCGCTTGCGGGCCTCCTTGGCGGACAGGCCTTCCCTTCCGGCCTGCTCCAGGCGGTAGTCGGCGTTGGCGATCAGGCAGACCCGCAGGACGTGGGCGATGGTCCGGTCCAGCAGCAGCCCCGCGGAGCCGCAGTACAGGAGATCGTTACTGCGGGCCATCTCCAGCAGGGAGATCTTCAGGCAGGCCAGGAGCCGATCCCGCTCCCGGGGGGGCATTCCGAACAAGGAGGAGGACCCGCCTTCCAGGGCGCGCAGGAACTTCTCGCGGGGCACGTCCCAGCGGTCGGCGGCTTCGCGCAGCAGCCGTTCCTCCACCCGCTCATAGTTCAAAGTATCGCACACCGCCCCGGCGACTTCGGGGCCGTGGCAGAACAGTCCGTAATGGAGAGCTATGACAGCCATATCTGCACCTATGATGACATGCTTGTACGTATCCGGACCGCAACCGCCGGCCCGGGGGGACTCTCTACCCGGCGTTCCGGGCTTTCTTCCGGGGGGCGGCCGCTTCGGGAGTGACGGCGCGGGCCATGCATTCCAGCAGGGGGCAGGCGGTCTCCCGGGAATGCTCGTGGGTTTTGCGGTAGAGCGCGGCGACCGCCATGGCCACGTTCCCGTAGACGTGATCATCCCCGATCTTTTCCAGCAGGTAAGTGCGCCGCATGGTCTGCAGGACCTTCTCGTTCACCCCGCTTAAAGAGACGTCGTGGCCGGCGTCCCGCAGGCGCGTGACGATCTTGGAGAGCGTCTCTTCGCCGGAGGCGTCCAGTTCGTTGATGGCGTTGCAGACGATGTGCACGTGCCGCAGTTCAGGCATGGCGTTCTGCAGTTCCAGGATCTTCTCCTCCAGGTAGGCCACGTTGGCGAAGATCAGGGAATTGTTGAAGCGCACCACGGCCAGGTGGCGGCACTTCTGCAGGCCGCGGCGGTCCGCATCGCGGAAGGTGCCGTCCTCGAATTTGGACAGCAGCGACAGGTCCGGCTTGATGTTGCGCAGCAGGAAATGGACCAGGGACAGGCCCACGCCGATCATGATGCCCTTGTCCAGGTGGGGAGCGAAGGCCAGGGTCAGGACGAAGGTGATCACCGCGATGATGCCATCGTAACGCTGGGTCTTCCAGGCGTGGATGAACCCGTGCACGTTGATCAGGCCGATTACCGCCATCATGATGATGGCCGCCAGGGCCGCCTGGGGGATATAGTACAGCAGCGGCGTGAAGAACAGCAGCACCAGCAGGACCACGGCGCTGGCGAAGGCGCTGGAGAACCCGGTCACGGCCCCGGTCTGGTAGTTGACCGCGGAACGGGAGAAGGAGCCGGATACCGGGTAGGCGAGGGTGAAGGAGCCGACGATGTTGGACAATCCCTGGCCGATCAGTTCCCGGTTGGGATCAATCTGCTGCCCGGTGCGCGCCGCGATGGCCTTGGCGATGGAGATCGCCTCCAGGAAGCCCAGCAGCGAGATGATCATCATCATGGGCAGCAGGTCGAGGATGACATTCAGGTGCAGCCCCGGCGGCTGAATGCTGGGCAACCCGCTGGGGACGAACCCCACGACCGCTCCGCCGCCGGTCAGGGTGAGCGTATCCTGGGGCACGGGGCGGCTGCCGACCTTCAGTCGCCAGCGGCCGGCCAGCTTCGGCGTCCCCGGCGCCAGGGCCTGGGGCTCGCAGAGGAGGGTATCCCCGGAGGCTTCACGGTAGGGCACGAACACCAGGCGGCGCAATTGTGCGCGTTCTTCGCCGGCCTGCTCCTTCAACCGGACAATTTCCAGGTCGCTGATGGTGATGTTGTACTTGGCGGTAACATCGTTGGGATCTTTCAGATCGTGGCACCCCTGGCACTTGGCCTGAGCCTTCAAGTGCTTGCCCAGTTCGATGCGGCGGGCCATGGCGCTGTCAATCTCGGTCAGGGCGTGGTTGTAGGCGATGATCTTTTCCTGGGTGGGGACGCACAGAGAGCTGAGCGGCGCCTTCATCTTGCGCTCCAGGCCCGCCCCCCAGGAGATCATGGTGGTGACCACCACGGCGATCAGGACGTTGGGGATCCGGGGATTCAGGTAGCGCAACCCGAACATGATGGCGAAGGCCAGGAGGGCCAGTCCCAGGGTCGGCAGATGGGCCGAATGGGGTATCGCCGCCAGCACGTTGTACACGGTCTGGTAATGGTGCTCTCCCTTTTCCGCGGTGACCCCCAGCAGGTTGGCGAGCTGCGAGGTGGCGATGATGATGGCGGCGGCGTTGGTGAACCCGTTGACCACCGGGTGGGAGATGAAGTTGACCACCATGCCCAGGCGGAACAGACCCAGCAGCATCTGGAAAATGCCGACCAGCAGGGCCAGGAGAACGGCATAGGCGATGAAGGCTTCGCTGCCGGCGGTGGCCAGGGGCGCCAGGGCCGTGGCGGTCATCAGCGATACCACCGCCACGGGCCCGGTGGCCAACTGCCGGCTGGACCCGAACAGGGCGGCCACCAGGGGCGGCAGGAACGCGGCGTAGAGGCCGTAGTAGGCCGGCAGATCCGCCAACTGGGCGTAGGCCATGGACTGGGGGATCAGCACCATGGCCACAGTGAGGCCGGCGATCACGTCGGCGCGCAGGTGGGCCGGCGAATAGCCCTTCAGCCAGGCCAGGAAGGGGAGAAAGCGGTACACCACGCTTCCCGGGCCGGCAGGATTTTTAGTCCCTTTTTCGCGCATCAGGCAGTCACCCGTTCAGTACGTCTACTTCTCTTCGTCATCCAGGCGCCGCAGCTCCCGCAGGATGCCCAGGGCGCTGGAACCGGTAGCCAACTGCAGGATCCGGTCGGTCTTTTCCCGGTCGGCTTCGAACTTGTTCCTGAGCCGCGCCTGGTAGGCGTCTTTCAGGATATCCAGCAGTTGCTCCAGTTCGTAGGGCTTGGGCAGGTAGCCGAAGGCCCCCAGCTTGGTGCACTCCACGGCGGATTCCAGCGACCCGTGGCCGGTCAGGATGATGACTTCGATGAACTTGTGCTCCTTCTTCAGGATTTCCAGCACCTGGCGCCCGTTCATGCCCGGCATCTTCAGGTCGAGCAGGGCCAGGTCGAACTTGCGGCTGCGGGCCAGCGCGACCGCTTCCTGGCCGTTGGTGGCCTTGGTCACCTCCAGGCCGCGAATTTCCAGCCTCTTGGCGATGGATTCCAGGTACTTGATCTCATCGTCCACGATGAGCAGTTTGATGGCTTCGGACATGGTCGCCCTCCTTGATAGGTCTTACCCCGGCTTAGAAGCCGATCCAGCGCCAATAACCGAAGAACAGCCAGCCCCACAGCACCGCCCAGGACAGCAGCAGCACGATGAAGCCGTGCTTCATGAAGTCGCCCAGGGTGACCAACTGTTTGCCGGTGACGGGATCCTTGGCCATGGCGTAGGCGATGGCGTTGTTGGGCGTGCCGATCAGCAGCATGTGGGCGAAGGACGAGGCGAAGGCCGAAGCGAAGCCCACCATCCAGGGGTGGGTGCCGGTCAGGGTGGCCATGGGCACGGTGATGGGCCCGATGGCCGAGACGGTCGCCCCGTCGCTCATGAACTGGGTGCAGGTCCCGGTGAACAGGCTGCAGGTGACGGCCAGACCGACGCCGCTGCGCAGAAATTCGGGCATCATGTTGAGGAACACATCGGCCATGTAGAGCGCCGCGCCGGTGGCGGCCAGCCCTTTGCCCAGGGCGCAGGCGCTGGCGTACAGCGCCACCACCTCCCACTGAATTTTGCTCACGTCCGCCCAGGTGACGATGCGGAAAACGTTCAGCAGGACAATGGCCAGGATCACCGGGCCGCCCATGCCCAGGCTGTCGCTGGCGGTGATCCACAGGGTCACCAGCAGGATCATGATGGCGGCGGTGATGTACTCCATCCGGTTCATGGGACCGATCTTCTCCGCCGCCTGGTGCACGATGGCGGAGACATTCAGGGTCTTGACCTGCAGCTTGCGGCGGAAGGTCAGGTAGAAGTAGGCGGCGATGACCAGGCCCATCACCGGGACGAAGGGCAGGCCGTAGGTGACCCACTGGCTGAAGGAAGGGGCCACCCCGTAGTCGCCCAGGATGCCTACCATGACGGCGTTGCGCCCGCCCGCCGCGGGCGACCCCGGCCCGCCGCAGTTGGCCGCGAAGCAGAGCGAGAGTACCAGCATGACGGCCAGGGACCGGTCCTCCTCCACCCCGGCGTTCCGAATGGAGGAGGCGTACACAATCATGAACAACGGCATGATGAAGGCCACCAGCGCATGCTCGGACAGGAAGGCGCAGGCGATGCCGATCATGGGCAGAAACAGGAACAGGAGCTTGGGCAGGGAGGTGGAAGGCCCCAGGAGCAGCAGCCCGATGCGCCGGTTCAGGCCGGTCTTGCCGATGGCCAGCGCCACCACCAGCACCCCGAAGACGAAGATGACGGCATCCTTGGCGTAGGCCTGGGCGATGTCGTCGGGGCGCAGGACGCCCAGGAAATACATGAACACCCCCACCAGCAGCGCGGTGATGCCGATGGGCAACGCTCCGGAGGCCCAGAACAGCGCCCCCACGGCCAGAATCCCCAGCATCACCTTGGCCCGGAAAGCAGCCTCCTCCGGCTTCAGGCCGCGCATCTCCACTTTCTGGCCGTACTCGTCCTTGACGGTGCGTTCCAGCTTGTAGGAGCGGCTGTAATACTGGGTGATGGTCTCCCCGGGCTTCATCTTGTTGTAGCTGGCGTACCCCATGATGGGGTCGGTGGGGTCGTCCACCATTTTCCCCGTGGCCGAATGCTCCACCAGGGGGCGCTTGCCCTGGGAGAGGATGTTCATCATCCGGTTGGGGGTGGGCATGAAGGAGATGAGGGTGAAGATCAGTATGCCCAAGGCCACCACCCCGGGGCGGTAGTTGTGGACGCCCACCAGCCACTTCAGCAGCGAACCCTTCTCAATGTGGGGGATCTCGTGCTTTTCCATGGCCCGCACCTTATGCTTGCGGGCGGCGTCAATGGTGGTCACCAGCCGGTCGAAATCGTAGGGCTTTTCCAGGTAGGTGTAGGCGTCCAGCTTGCCCGTCTCCACCGCCGAATCCATGCTGCCGTACCCAGTCAGCATGATGACCTGCAGCTCCGGCTTGAACTGCTTGAGTTCGCGCAGCACCTGTTCACCGGTCATGCCCGGCATCTGGCGGTCCAGGATGACCACGTCAATGTCCGGTTCGCGGCGGATGGTTTTGATGGCGTCGTGACCGTTGTTCAGGGCGATGTTCTCGTAACCCCTCAACAGGAGCCGTTCCGCGAGGGACTGTCGGAATTTGTCCTCGTCGTCAATCAGCAGTACCTTGGCCATGGCGATCCCCGTTTAGATCCCCGTTTTGGTTGTATTAACCTGATTCGGCGCAGCTTTTAATGCGATTGGCAACTTCCCGGTACAGATCGGACAAGCGCAGAATCCCCACTACCTCGTTGCGGCGCGTGACCAGCAGGGAGAGGGTCTGCCAGACGATGATTTTGTGCAAGGCTTCGCCCAGGGTGGCGTTCTCGTCCACGCTTTCGGTCACCGGGCGCATGACTTCCCGAACGCGGGTGGTCCGGGCCCGGCGGCAGACGTCCTCCAGGCTATCCTTCCACAGGTTCATGTTCTCCATCATGGACTGGATGAATTCGGTGCTGAGCCCCACCTGGGACAGCACTCCCAGGTCGCCCACGGAGCTGTACTTGGGTTCCAGGGCCTTCAGGAACGCCAGGTGCCCCAGCTTGCCCACGATCCGGTTCTGGGCGTCCACCACCAGCACGGCGCGGTGCGGTTCCAGGCCGGGCGGCAGTTTGCTCTGGGACTTCTCCAGGGCGAGGACGGCATCGAGCAGAGTGTCCTCCTGGTGGACGACGGCATATTCGTCCAGAGGCAGCATCAGCTCTTTGACCCCTCTCTGTTTCATGGGATCCTCACGAAAGAGACGGTATATGGGATCGGATCGGCAGCCCGATCCGGACTGCAAGATTTCGCATAGCACGGCCGCCGGCGGCCGCCGGGGTCAACTGACCGGGAGTCTCACGGTGAAGACGCTGCCCTTGCCCGGAATGCTTTCCACCAGGATGTCGCCTCCCAGGCTCTTGACGATGCCGTAGCTGACGGACAGCCCCAGCCCGGTCCCCTTGCCCACCTCCTTAGTGGTATAGAAGGGGAGGAAGATCCGGCCCATCATCTCCTGGGTAATGCCCTTGCCGGTGTCGGCGATGGCCACCGACAGCCAGCCGCTGGCGCAGGAGGTGGCGATGGTGATGGCGCCGGGCGGCTCGATGGCGTCCGCGGCGTTGTTCAGGATATTCAGTAACACCTGGGTGAGCTGATTGGCGTCGGTGACGATGCTGGGCAGTTCGCAGCTGTAATTCTTCACGATCTGAATATTGGAGACCGCCATCTCCCGGATCAGCAGACCATCCACCACGTCGTCCAGCAGCTGGTTGACGTCGTGCGGCTTCAGGTGAATGGCGTCTTTGCGCACGAAGCTCAGCAGCTTGCGGGTGATATCCCGGCAGCGGTACACCGCCTCCCGGATGTTGTCCAGGTGCGGGATCAGGTCGTCGAAGGTGGTGTGCATCTTGAACTCGGGGTTCATCAGGTCCCGGATCAAGCCCACCTCTTCAGAGATGATCGCCAGAGGGTTGTTGATTTCATGAGCGATACCCGCCGACAGCTCCCCCACCGAGGCCAGCTTGGCGGCATGCTCAAACTGCGCCTTGGCGGTCTCCCGCTCGATCTGCATCTGCACCAGCTTTTTGGAGCGGAAGACGATGATGGACAGCACCACCAGGATGGGCGCCAGGGAGAAAGCCATGACGCCGAAGAGGTTGCCCAGCAGGGGGACGCCGTTTTCCCCCTCGATGTCCCGGACGACGACTCCCCAGCCGGCGGTGCGCATCCAGGCGTAGGCGTAATCCACCTTTTGGTGCCCCCGCCGCACCCTCTGGTCGCCGATGCGGGGGGAAACCGGCGGCACCAGCGGCGAAGCCTGCATGGGCGTGCCGATTTCCGGGGTGGCCAGTTGCAGCGTGCCGCTGCGGTTGACGATGGAGAAGGCGGTGTTGCGGGATTCCCCCAGGGAATGGAGGTAATCGGTGATGGACTTGGGATCCAGGGTGGCCCGCAGGACGAAGTACTGCCCGCCGATGATCCGCCGCACCGCCAGGGTGAAATGGGGCTGCTGCCGCAGGCCCAGGTACACGTCGGTGATGATGAAGTTTTCCTCGCCGCTCCTCAGGCTGATGAACCAGGCCTCGTGGCTGTAATTACGGTTCTCCAGGTAGGGAAGCGGCCCGGCGTAGGCGCGCTGAATGCCGGTGGAATCGAAGAACCCTACGTCCACGAAGGAGGGGCTATTCTTCTGCAGGCGGTTCAGCAGCGCTTCCATCAATCCGGAGGTCGGCGGCAGGGGCAGCTTGGGGTCGTCAATCAGGTTGGCCAGGTTGACCACCCGCTCGCTTAAGAAGAGATCCATCATGTTGGCCTGGTGCTCGGCCACGGATCTCAGGTGCAGCCGCCGGCCTTCCCGGGACACCGCGCGGTACTGCAGGGTGAAATAGACCGTGAGCAGAATCAGCGGCGCCAGATAGGTCAGGGCCAGGCGCAGGAAATTCTTCCCCAGCAGTTCGCGGTAATAGCGTTCGCTCGGCGTGTCCGCGCCGGGCGGCGGAACCGATGATTCCTTCTCGGGCATAGCCTCGCCGTGTTGACCTTGCCGGACCGGAAAAGCGTCAGGGAGACGACAGCACCGGCAATCCCATCAGGGGCCAGAGGAATAAGACGAACAGGCTCCACACCGCCAGCAGGATGAGGCTGGCGGGCACGCCGATCTTCAGGAATTCGGCGGGAGTGAACTGGCGGCTCTCATAGGCGATGGCGTTGGGCGCGGCACCCACCAGCAGCAGGAAGGGCATGCCGGCCGTCACCAGGGTGGTGAAGAAGACGATCTCCGGCGTCACCCCCAGGTAGGGGGCCATGAGCAGCCCGACCGGCAGCACGAAGGCGATGACGGCCACGTTCACCACCAAGTTGGTCAGCACCAGGATCAACCCGCCCAGGCAGAGGATGAAGACGAACCAGGGGGCGTGCTGGAACAGGGGCAGGCTCCGGACCGCCAGCCACTGGGCCGCTCCCGTCTGCCACAGGCACAGGCCCAGGCTCATGGTGCCCCCGAAGAGCAGGAGGATGTTCCAGGGGATATCCTCCAGGTCTTGCAGGCTCAGCACCTTGAACACGAACAGCAACAGTGTGGTGGTCAGCAGCAGGCCGGTGCGGTCGAGCGGTTGCAGCCAGGGCACGGCCGAGCGCAGAATCAGGAGGGCCACGACTCCCAGGGCCAGGATCAGGACCAGTTTCTCGGACCGCTTCACGGGGCCCAGGCGGGAGGCGAGATCCCGGGCCCGGGTCTTCAGGCTGGGGATCACCTTCCGCTCCGGCTTAAAGAAGACCAGGACCAGCAGCCACAGCAGCACCAGCATGCACCAGCCCACGGGCAGCAGATACCAGGAAAATTCGGCGAAGCTGATTTCCCGCCCCGCGATGCCGTGGAAAAAGCCCGCCGCGATGATCCCGCGGGCCGCGCTCAGGTAGGTGACGATGCTGCTCCCCCCGGCGGCGAAGGCCATGCCGATGAACAACCCCTTGCCGAAGCGGGTGCTCTGGCCGTCCTCCTGGTACAGGGAATGGATGGCCATGAGCAGGGGGAAGATGGTCGCCGCGACGGCGGTGTGGGCCATGAACAGGGTCAGGACAGCGATCATGGCGAAGCTGCCCAGGTAGATCATGCTGGTGCGGTCCCCCGCCAGGGCCAGGATATTGTACGCCACCCGCTGGGTCAGGCCGGTCTTGCTGAAGCTCTTGCCCAGGATCAGGGTGGCGAAAATAAACCAGATGGCCGGGTCGAAGAAACTGCCCAGGGCCGTCTGCGGGGAACGAATGGCGAACAAGACCTGGATCAGCCCCACCGCCACGCCGGTCACTCCGATGGGCACCACCTCGAATACCCACCAGACCCCCGCCAGGAGGAAGAGCGCCAGAGTGGCCTTGCCTTCACGCGTCAGGGCGAAGTGCCGGCCCTCGGGGTCCACCGCGTCCGCCCAGGGGGGGGCAAGGTAGACCGCCAGGAACAGCGCCAGGCCCAGCAGCAGGAGCGCCGCCCGGCGGAGCTCACCCGGGCTGAAGCGCCGGGAGCGCAGTCTCCGGGGGCGTTCCAGGATGGGGGTGGGCTGTTCGCCGCTGGCGGGCAGAGCAGAGGGCATGGTTGTATCGTCTGTAACAAGCTTTGTGAAATATTTAGCATAGCGAAGGCCAATTCGCGGCCGCTTCACTTCAAATGCAGGAGAATTCAGGAACAGTTCGAGTGCGGCTGGGAGAACGATAGAGGGGGAAGGGAAGGTCGTGTTCGGGCGCAGGAGAGAGAACCCCCTATCCCGCAAGCGGGCGCACCATGGCAGGTCCGCATGGCCACGAACTTCGGATCCGTCTTCGTTGCGTGCATGTCCTCCACGTAGGCTCTGGGGCCGCGATTGCCAATATTTTAACAATCACCCGACAAGGGCCTGGTCATCATGCCGTAAACGCTGAGCAAACGCCGTAATCGTTGGTTGGTGTGGACGCTGTTGGGGAAACAGGGAATTCTATCCGTTACAGGAATGTTCTTGTTGCGCAACACTAAGGTATGAAAATTCGCCGTAGAATGCAAGAATTTATTCGTGCATTTCCCATGTGATATATTACGCGAACTCGCCGGGATTCCGGCGGCATGGTTTCATCGGAACCGGCGTTCTGCACTACTGATGTTGCATCGGTCGTTGCAGCGGGGAAGGGCGCCGGACTACTCCGCCGGGGGCGGCCATGCGGATCCCGCGGATCAAAACCGGCGTTCCCGGGGAAAACCGTTGCTTCCGGGCGGTAAAATGCGTATATTACCTCTGGCCGCGGTTCCCGGCCGCGCCGGCGCCGGCGCCTTCGGGGACCATGGCGTGGATCTACCGTATCTCCGGCCCCATGCACCTATCCGTTCTCGGGTTCAACCACCGCAGCGCGCCCCTGGAAACGCGCGAACCGTTCCAGTTGGGCCGCGCCGACCTGGAAGCCGCCACCCGCCTGTACCGGGACCTGTCCCAGTGCGCCGAAGCCGCCGTGGTGGCCACCTGCCACCGGGTGGAATTCTACCGCGTATCGCCCCGCAAGGAAGGCCTGCTGCAGGACGCTGTCGCCTTTTACCGCCAGTGGGGAGCGCCGCAGCCGGAACGGCTGAAGGAGGTCACCTACCGCTTCCACGGCACATCCGCGGCGCGCCACCTGTTCCGGGTGGCCTCGGGGCTGGATTCCCTGGTGCTGGGGGAAGACCAGGTGCTGCACCAGTTGAAGGAAGCCTACAGCGCCGCCTGCGCCGCCTCCGGGCCGGGCAAGGTGCTGCACAAGATCTTTCACCTCTCCTTCCAGGCCGGCAAGCGGGTGCGCAGCGAAACCGGTTTGGGAGCGGGCCCGCGAGGCCTGCCCGGCGCGGCCATGGACCTGCTGCGCCGCCGCTACGAGGGACAGGCGCCGAAGTCCGCCCTGGTCTGCGGGGTCAACGAAATCACCGAGATCATTCTGGACGACCTGGCCCGCTGGGGCGTGCCCGCGGTACTGGTCAACCGCACCCTGTCGCGGGCGGAAAAGCTGGCCGGAGCGTTCGGGGTCCCGGCGCTGCCCCTGGACCGCCTGGGCGAAGCCCTGGGCCGGGCGGAAGTGGTGTTCTCGGCCACCGCGGCGCCGGGGTACGTCATTACGGAAGACCACCTGGCCGGGGTCCCGGAGGGGGCCGGCCCCCGCTGCTTGGTGGACCTGGCCGTGCCCCGGGATATTGACCCGGACCTGGGCCGGCGGCCGGGGCTCGTCCTGTACGATCTTCAGGATCTGAAGAAGTACCTGGAACACACCGAGAACCAGCGCGCCCAGGAGATCCCCGCGGCGGAAACCATCGTCGAGGAGCTGGTGCGGCAGTATTCCACCTGGTGCGCCCAGGAACGCATGCAGGGGAAGATCCTGGACCTGCACCGGGATCTGAACCTGGCCCGCCGCCAGGAATTGGAACATTTCAAAGACGGCTTTCGGCCCAGCGAGCACCGCGCCCTGGAAGCCTTCTCCCACGCGCTGGTGCGCAATTTCATGCGGCTGGCCCCCCGGTTGCTGGAAGACCCGCCGGAAGAAGCCGCGGGGGGCTGAGGAAAGCCCCGCAGGGATACAGATGCCACGGTCGGGCTACCAGCCCGACCGTTTTCATTTCAGCCCGGGGTGGAGGCCCCGGATCAGCCGCGCAAGGCGGAAGGCTTGACCTTGATGGTCTTGTCGCCGAACAGGGCGAACAGCAGCCAGCGGAAGCCGAAGCGCAGCAGCTCCTCGTCGTCGGCCATGATCCGTTCCTCCTGGCCGGGTTCCAGATCGAAGCGCTGCAGGAACGTGCTTTCCCGGATGAAGCGGCGGAAGGTGTCCAGGTCGTAGCAGGCCATGTGGAACAGTTCCATGCGGCCAGCGTCGAGCTGCTTCTGGGCCCGGAAATAGCTGTGCAGGGTCAGGTCCTTGAACAGGCGGCCGAATTCGTCATAGGGCGTCACCCCCTGGTCTTCCCGCCACCGGGCGACGGTCCATTCGTCCTGCTCTTCGAAGCCGCGGCAGACCTCCTCGTGCAGCAGGAAGAAGAACTCCTCGTTGCCTCCTTCCCCTTCCCGGGGCGAGGCCAGCCCCAAAGGATAGTAGCGGCAGGCCCAGGGGCGGTCCTCGTACACCGAACAGCCCTTCTCCGTCACGAAGTGGCAGGTTTTGGCCTCGTTGTCCTGCATCTTCAGCAAGATGACCGGGTACTGCTGGTGCTCTTCAATGGGGACCAGGGTGTATTTCTGCAGGAATTCGTCGGAAGTCAATCCCAGGCGGTTCTTCAGCCGCAGGATGTCGTAGGGGGTCAGGAAAATGTTGACGTCGGCGCAGCAGGCGTTGAAACAGGGGACCCCGGGCCGGCAGGCGAAGCGGAAGGTATCGTTTTCCGCCAGCCGGGGGTATTCTGCCAGAATGGTCTGCTTGAACCGCTCCAGGGCATCCATCTATGTCTCCTCGTCTTCGATGATAAAGTTGCGTACTGCGGTCCGGGACCACACCGGCAGGGGCCCGGTGTCGCCGGTGGTTGGGTCCAGCCGGTACCGGTATGAGGCGTTGACATTGTAGTTCTGCTTCATCCAATCCCAGCCGCGCTGGTAGTAGGGGCAATCGTCATTGAAACAGGCGTACTGGAAGAGGCCGTTCCAACTGGAGCCGTCCGGGTTTTTCCACTTCAACATGGTGACGCCGCAGTGCGGGCAGGTCGGTTTGCTTTGATTGGTCATCGTATCCTCGAAGGTATGAATCAATATTCCAGGTAATATTGCGGAGGTATCGGTTGCCTCCGGGTCAAAAAGCGACCAAAGCGCTTGATTATACAGGTAATACGAAAGACGGCACGGAAGGTCAAAACGGCCCGATCACCCTGCGATACCTCAAGTTACGGCAGGGGACAGCGAAAGTCAAGGCAAACTTCGTTGTTTTCTTCACAAAGCGACCTCCGGGCGGGTGGCCCCGCCCGGAGGTCTGGTGCTGCGTCGGGAAACGCTTACAGGGCCTGGTTGATGTACATGACCGGGCGCTTGATCATTTCCCAATTGTTGCTCTTGGGATCCCACTTGCAGTTGGCGAAGGCCAGCCAGTCTTCCTTCATCTTGGGAGTGTCGGAGCGGAAGTAGTAGCCGGGCCAACGGGTCTCTTCGCGGAAGAGGATGGTGCGGACGTGGGCTTCGGCCTGCCACATGCGCTGGATGTTCTCCCAGCAGCGCATCAGTTCGTGCAGGTCTTCGGCCGCCAGCTTCAGGCTGTCCTCCTTCAGCATGGAGAGCAGGACCAGGCCCTTCTCCAGCATGGCCTTAGAGGTCTTGAACTGGGCAGTCACGCCGCCGGCGTACTCGTCCATGATCTTCTGCAGGCGGAACATGAACATCTTGGGCCGGATGTATTCCGGATGGATGTTCGGATCGCTGCTGTACTTGCTGTTCTGGGCATAGATGTCCAGCGGCTTCAGGAGCATGGCCTTCAGCTCTTCGACCTTGGCGGCATCCACTTTGGGAGCTTCGGGATGGTCCACGATGTAGCGGATGGCTTCCTTGGCGGCGATGCGGCCTTCAGCGTGCGAGCCGGAGCTGAACTTGTGGCTCGAGGCGCCCGAGGCGTCGCCGGCGCAGAAGATCCCCGGAGTCGTGGCCATGTGCCCGTAACCCCAGAAGTACACCGGCTTGGTTTCCGAAGTCTGCAGGTCTTCCGGACCGCTGACCCACGCGCCGGAGGCGCCGGAGTGCGAACCGATGAAGTACGGCTCGGCGGCGGCGATTTCCGACTTGGCTTCTTCGGGAGCCACATTGGAGGCGGCCCACAGGATGGCCTGGGAGATGGTCATATCCAGGAAGTCTTCCCAGGCTTCCGATTCCAGCTCCTTCATCTTGGCCTTGTAGCCCTTGGGGTCGTCCTTGTACTGGTTGGCGATGTTGGCGATGGCCTCTTCGGTACGCATGAAGATGGGGCCCTTGCCTTCCATCACGTCCAGCATGCCCAGCCAGTTACGCAGGTTGGCGGGCACCGGCTTGACCTTGCCGTAGGGAACCCAGTTCTCCAGCTCGGGCTTGCGGGTTTCCATGTAGTTCTCATCCATGCCGTTGGTGGCACGGGACTTGAACAGCAGGAACCAGGCGCCCACGGGGCCGTAGGCGTCCTTGAAGCGGACGGGGATGAAGCGCACTTCCTGGCAGGTCATCTCGGCGCCGGCCTTCAGGGTGAAGTAGGCAGACGAGCCGGAGTTCCAGGGGGGATACCAGGCGCGGCCCAGGCCTTCGCCCGAGGAGCGCGGCTTGAACACGTGCACCGCGCCGCCCATGGCCACCAGCACGGCCTTGGCCTTGAACACGTAGAACACGTTCTCGCGGACCGAGAAGCCCACCGCGCCGACGCACTTGTCGCCGTCCATCAGCGGATCGGTGATAAACACGCGCTCGTAGATGTTTTCCGGACCCAGGGCGTTCTTGGCGGCTTCGGCCACCACGACCTTGTAGGATTCGCCGTTGATCATGAGCTGCCAGCGGCCTTCGTGCACGTAGGCGCCCTTCTCATCCTTCCAAATCGGCAGGCCCCACTTCTCGAACAGGTGCACCGACGAGTCCACGTGGCGGGCGATGTTGGCCACCAGGTCTTCGCGGGTGATGCCCATCAGGTCGTTGCGGACGTAGTCCACGTAGTCCTTCAGGGTATTCTGGCCGTCCTTCAGGCCGACGTACTGGTTGATGGCGGACAGACCCATGGCCACGGCGCCGGAGCGATCCATGGCGGCCTTGTCCACCAAGGTAACTTTCAGGCCGTTCTGCTTGGCCCAGTAAGCCGCTTCGACCGCCGCACCACAGGCAGCCATGCCGCCACCCAGGATCAACAGGTCGGTCGAAACTTCGCGGGTTTCGAAATTAGCCACTTGTACCTCCTTGTATGGCTTCGTTAATTACTTTTTCAGGCTGGGAATGGTGGGCATGCCGGCGGAAGCCGGTTCGGTGAACAGCATCTGGTTCTTCAGGTTGGCGTCGCCGGGGCCGAACCCGCCGTCCGGGACGGCCTTGCCTTCTTCCGTGGTGCGGATGGGGAACTTGAACCGCTTCAAGGTCCCGTTGCGGAACTTCACCGTCCACATGATGGAGTCGGTGCCGCGCATGGGAGTCACAGCCGCTCCCAGAGGCACGAAGTCGGCGTAACCGCGCACTTCGACGGCCTGGGTGGGGCAGATCTTCACGCAGTTGTAGCACTCCCAGCACATCTCCGGTTCACGGTTGTACGCCTTCATCTGGACTTTGTCCAGGACCATCAGGTCGTTGGGGCAAATATGCTGGCATGCGGTCTTGTCCAGCGCCTTGCACCCATCGCACTTTTCGGTAATCACGAAACTGGGCATTGGGTCCTCCTAAAATGGGTTTTGGGTGTTGATTATGGTAGTCGTTTTTCCGCTTTCACAGGGGAAAGAACGCGACACCCGGTGCGGCGGGCTTACTTCTTGCCCGCGTCGCCGGTGGCGTGGCCGTGCAGTTTGATTTCCACCTTGGTCTCCAGCCCGGCGTAGTACTCCCGCAGGATGGCCAGTACTTCCGGACGGCTGAATTCGGCCGGGATGTCCCCGCCTTCGGACAAGCCCTTGCGCAGCGCCGTGCCCGACAGCAGCAGACGGTCTTCCTTGCCGTGGGGGCAGGTCTTCATCGAAGCCATGCCGCCGCACTTGTAGCAGAAGAAGGTCCAGTCAATCTTCAGCGGCTGGCATTCCAGGGCGCCCGGCCACAGTTCGTCGAAGATCTTCTGGGCGTCGAAGGGGCCGTAGTAGTCTCCCACCCCGGCGTGGTCGCGGCCGATGATCATGTAATTGCAGCCGTAGTTCTGCCGGAACAGGGCGTGCAGCAGGCCCTCCCGGGGGCCGGCGTAGCGCATGTCCAGGGGATAGCCGCCCTGGATGGCGGTGTTCTTGACGAAGTACTTTTCCACCAGCACGTCAATGCACTTCACCCGCACGTCGGCGGGAATGTCGCCCGGCTTCAGCTTGCCCACCAGCTGATGGATGTAGAGCCCGTCCATCACCTCGATGGCGATCTTGCCCAGGAACTCGTGGCTGCGGTGCATGGGGTTGCGAAGCTGCAGGGCGGCGATGTTCTTCCAGCCCTTCTCTTCGAACATTCTCCGGGCTTCGGCCGGACGCTGGTAGACGCCGGCGAATTCCTTGGGGAAGGTGGACTCGGACAGGACGTTGACCGGCCCGGCCAAGTTGACCGCCTTCTGCTCCATGACCATCTTGACCCCGGGGTGATTGGGATCGGTGGTGCGGAACACGTGCTTGCACTCGAATTCTTTGTCAATGGTGTACTTCTCGGTCACCTTCATGGTGCCCATGATCTCGCCGTCTTCGGCGTTGACCAGGGCCACGTGGGATCCGACCGGAATGCCGTCGGCGACGGCCTGGTCGGCCGACAGGGTGATGGGGATGGGCCAGAACAGGCCGCTGGTCATCTTCATGTTGGCGCACACGCCCTTCCAGTCGTCGTGGCCCATGAAGCCGGTCAGGGGGGTGAAGCCGCCGATGCCCAGCATGATCAGGTCGCCCACTTCGCGCGAGGTCATCATCACCTGCGGCAAAGTCTTGGCCCGGGCCAACTCCGCCTCGCGCTCCTTGCCCTCCAGCAGCAGGATCTTCAACTGGTCTGCGCCGTGGGGTTTAATTAATTTTGTCGCCATGTTTGCTTACCTCACTTGATTGGGTGGTGATTGGCTGGCGTTCTTATTCGATTTGTGCCTAAAATCCTTTGTAGGGGTTGGGTCCCACGCTGTCAATGGCTTCCATGAATTGGTCGAAGACCTGCGGGATCTTCTCCCATTCGTTCAGGGCCAGCGTGGTGATCTGCACCCGTTCCTTTTCCAGTACCAACTGCTTCAGCTTCTCCTGGACGTTCTCCATGCGGCGGTTGGCCAACTCGCTGCCCTTGATGAAGTGGCACTGGTAGTCATCGCCGTGCTTGCAGCCGATCAGCAGCACTCCGTCAATGCCCGCCGACAGGGCGTCAGCGATCCACACCACGTTCATGGATCCCAAGCAGCGCACCGGGATGATGCGCACGAAGGGGTTGAGCTTCATGTGGTGGCGGGCGGCGATGTCCAGCGAGGGCAGGGCGTCGTTCTCGCACATGAAGGCCAGCACTCTCGGCTTCTCTTCGTCCTCTTCGGGCACCTCGATGGACTTCAGCATGGAGCCGATCATGTGCACCGAGTAGTTCTTGAAGCTGACGATGCGCTCGGGGCAGGCCCCCATGCAGATGCCGCAGCGGCGGCAGCGGTAGGGGTGCGGCTGCGGAGTGCCCTTGACGTCCTCGTCCAGGGTGCCGAAGGGGCACTCTTCTGTACAACGCTTACACTGGGTGCAGCGTTGCAGGAAGAAGTCGGGGTAGCTGATGTCCCCGGCGCGGGGATGCAGGGCCGCCCCTTTGGTCATCAGGTGCAGCGCCTGGACCGCCTTGACGGCTGCGCCCCAGGCGTCGTTCTCGGCGGAGGCCAGATCCATGGGGGCGCGCACAGCGCCGGCGGCGAAAATGGCGGTACGCTGGGTCTCATAGGGGAAGCAGATGTAGTGCGAATCGGGGAAGCCGTACTTCAGGGTGGGCAGGTCGGTGCCCTTGCGGTAGTTCAGGTTCAGGATGTGGGCGCCTGCTTCGGCGGAAGCTCCCGACTTCTGCTCGCTGGTCTCCTTGGATTCCGCCGCGGGCGCACCTTCGGACCCGGCCTCGCCGTTCTCCACCAGGGTGGTGGGCACCATGCCGGTGGCCAGCACCAGCATATCCGCTTCCACGGTGACGTTTTCCCCGAACAGGGTGTCGCTCAGTTCGATTTCCACCCGGTCGCCGGGCAGCCCGTCCACCCGCACTACCTCGCCTTTGGTCAGGAAGACTCCTTCATCTCCCTGCACATGCTGGTAGAAGGCTTCGTACTGGCCCGGGGAACGCAGGTCCTTGTACAGGATGAAGACCTTGGCCTCGGGATAGCGGCGGCGGACATAGAGCGCCTGCTTCAGGGAGACGCGGCAGCAGACGGCGCTGCAGTAGGGGAGGTGATCCGCATCGCGGGACCCGGCGCACTGGATGAAGGCCACGCTCTTGGGGGCCTGGCCGTCGGAGGGCCGCACGATCTCGCGGCCGGCGGCCATCTCTTCCATCTGCAGGTTGGTCACCACGTTGCGCAGGCGTCCGTACCCCAGCTTGCCCAGCTTCATGGGATCGTAGGGTTTCCAACCGCTGGCCTGGATGATGCTCCCGGCGCGCAGGGTCTGGCCTTCCCCGGCGCCCTGCAGCTCCACCTGGAATTTACCCGGTTCGCCGTCAATCTTTTTGACGGTGGTGGCGAGGTGCACGGTGATCTTGGGTTCGCTCTGGACGGCGCGGATCAGCTCCTGGACTCCGGATTCGACCGGTTCCTGATAGGGCGCCGCCTTGGGGAAGACCTGGGAATAGCGGGTGGCCCAGCCTCCCAACTGCGTTTCCTTTTCGATGATGACCGTCTCGTGACCTGTCGCGACTGTTGCCAACGCTGCGCGCATGCCAGTCACGCCTCCACCGATCACGAGGACGGTCTCATCGATGGCCTCCACCAGTGCCTCGGGCGGCTCGCTGTTGCGCACTTTGGCCGCCCCCATGCGCAGATAATCCTCCGCGGCGGCCTGGGTATCCTCATGCTGGGGTTCCATGACCCAGGCGACGTGCTCGCGCAGGTTGACGCGGTCGGTCAGGACGGCGTCACCAAAGTAAAACTCTTCCGGCTTGGTGCGCCAGGAACAGCCCGCGACGATGACACGGTTCAGGTTCTCGGCGGCGACGTCCTGGCGGATCATCTCCAGTCCCGGCGCGGCGCACAGCTTTTCGTGCACCTTGCAGACCGGGATCTTCAGTTCGCCCTGCGCCAGTTTCTGCAAGGCGGCCACGTCCACCGCCTCGCCGATGCCGCATCCGGAACAGATATAGGCTCCAACTTTGGTTTCTATGGCCATGACGTTATCTCCTCTGGGCTAACAGGGCTTGGATGACGGAACCGGTGGCCTGCTGCACACTGGCGGCGACGTCCGCGGGGCGCGAGGCCACGCCGGCTCCGGTTACACCGGAAGCGGAAGATCCCACGAATCCCCACTCGTCCAGGGGGGTATCCAGGGGGGGACGCTCCTGGGCGGTATTGGGCACCATGCCGGTGGCCAGGACCGCCATTTCCACCTCCATCTCGGTCACTTTGCCGGTCAGGGTGTTCTCTGCGGCCACGATCAGGTTATGGTTGGCGGCTTCGCGGATCTCGCCGACCTTACCGCGATGGAAGAAGATCTTGGCGTCCTTCTCCGCCCCGGCGTAGAAGTCTTCCAGCCGGCCCGGGGTGCGCACGTCAATGTAGAACAGGTGGATTTCCGCCTCGGGGTACTGTTCCCGCACGTACTGCGCCTGCTTGATGGAGGCGGCGCAGCAGACTCCCGAGCAGTAGGGGAGGTGGTTGGCGTCGCGGGAACCGGCGCACTGCACGAAGGCGATCTTGCCGATGGCGCCCTGGTCGGAGGGGCGGCGGATCTTGCCCTCCGTGGGGCCGCCGGCCGACGCCAGCCGCTCCAGCATGACGTTGGTGACGACATTGGGGAACTTGCCGAAGCCCAGGGTGTCCAGCTTATTCGCATCGTAGGGCTGCCAGCCGGTGGCCCAGATGATCCCCTTGGCCTGGACCGTGACCGTGACCGGCTGCATGGCCAGGTCCACGGCCTCGTACTTGCAGGCGTCGCGACAGGCCTGCAGGCGCGGATCGCCGGCCAAGGCGGGATCCACCACGTAGAGCGGCGGGAAGGCCATGTCCCGGTAATACACCGCCTTGCGGGTGCTCAGGCCGAAGTTGTACTCGTCGGGCACGTCCACGGGGCAGGCCTGGGCGCAGTCGCCGCACGCGGTGCAGTTTTCGTTGACGTAGCGCGGGTGGATGGTCAGGCGCGCCTCGCAGTTGCCGGGCCCGCCGGACGCCTGATCCACGGTGGTCAGGGTCAGGATTCTGACCTTGTCGTTGCCGCGCAGCCGGCGGTAGTTGATTTCCAGGCCGCACCAGGGGGGGCACATCTTGGGGAAGTATTGGTTGAACTGCGCCACCCGGCCGCCCAGGAACGGCTCCTTTTCCACCAGCACGACCTCCAGCCCCATCTCGGACGCCTCGATGGCAGCGGTCATGCCGGCTATGCCTCCACCGACCACCAGCAGGTCGGCGGTGATCCTGGCGCCATTATCGGGAACGTTCATAATCGCTTCGACTCCCTATCTATTCGGTATCACGACGTATCTGGCCGGCAGCCCCGACTCAGGCGGCCGCGGGTTTGGACTGCGGCGCCACCGGGGCGGCGGAGGCGGCCTGGGAGACCAGCTCCCGGCCGCTGCTGCGGGCATACACCAGCGCCAGGGTGCGGTAGAACATGTGCGCGAACTTGGAATAGGGCGCATACCACAGCAGGAAGAAGACCAGCACCAGGTGCAGGTAGTAATCCAGGTAGGCCACCACCGGGATTTCGGCCAGGCGCAGGGCCCAGGCCAGCATACCGGTCAGCCCCACCAGGGTGATGGCGATCAGGAAGAGCCAGTCCTGGTAGCCGGAAACGCTGTCGCCGGAAAGCCGGCGGGAGATCAGCATCCCGCCCCCGATCAGCATGGCGAGGCCGGAGGCCACCCCCAGGATCTTGATGGGGTTGGGCAGGTCAATGGGGCTGTGCAGGAAGAACGGGCTGCCCAGCGTTTCCAGGATAATGGTGAAGAACAGCGCCAGCCCGGCGGTGATCATGGCCCCGATGAATCCGTAGAAAATCAGCAAATGGCCCAACTGCCGGGGCTTGGATTCGCCGCACTGGCCAAACTTGCTGTGGGGCAGGATCTCCATCGCCACGCCGGTCATCGCGGCGAGGAAGCCGGGACTTCGCATCCCCGCCGGAGTGTGCGCCTTCATGGCGTTCCAGAAGCGCATCAGGCCCACCGCGGCGAAGGCGAAGATCAGCAGGTTGCCGCCGATGAACAGCATTTCCAGCAGCCCGTGGGGGAAGGCGTGGGCGTAGTCCACTTCGCCGCTGCCGGCGAAGAGGTAGCCGAACTCGCCCTGCGATCCCACCGCCAGCACACCCAGCAGGATCAACGCCGGGATCAGCAACAACAGCGGCAGGGCGGCGGGGGAAGCCAGCGCCTGGCCCATGAACGAGGGGAAGGCGTAATGCCGAAAGGCCATGCTGCGCACCGCCGCCAGCACGTCGCCGGGCTTGGCCTGGCGGGGGCAGCGGGTCGAGCAGTCGTTGCACTGATGGCACAGCCAGATATCGGGGTCGCTGAGCAGGGCTTCCTTTAAACCCCACTGGGCCATCGCCATCTCTTTGCGGGGGAAGGGCCGATCCGGCGGGGCCAGCTTGCAGCTCACCGAACAGGTGGCGCACTGCATGCAGGTCTTCAGGTCCGCGCCACCGGCCTTTTTCACCTGGCGGATGAAGTCCAGGTCGGGATCCAAGTGCATCGCACGAGCCATGGGTCTATCGCGTCCTTTATCAGGAGGTGAATTATTTCACGTGTCGAGATTTAGAAGTCTCACCGGCGCCGGGCTGGAGCGCCGTTGCTCTGTGTCTGCAACCGCGGCCGGTCAACTCGGCGGCATCTCTTCCCAGAAGGCCAGGCCGCCCCCCATGTAGGTCGCCTCGAGGCCGTGTTCCTTCAGGATGCGCACCGATTCGGCCGCCCGGGGGCCGCGGGCGCAGACCAGGGCGATCCGTTCCCCCGCCGGAATTTCTTCGATCCGCGCGCGCAGTTGCGTGTAGGGGATGGTCAGCAGCCGGCGGCAGGGAGCAGGGAACGGCTTGGTTTCCCGCTCAGCCGGTTCCCGCACGTCAATCACCAGGGACCCGTCGGCGTACTTGAGCAGGTCCTGGGGCGGGAAGGCGTTGACGTTCTCTTCCAACTGGGCCAGGGCGGCGTAGGCCAGGTAGTGCAGGGGGTCCAGCGGCGCGGCGTAGGGCGGCGCGTAGCCGGGCTCGAAGTCCCGCATCTGGTGCAGGGTCAGGCCGTCGCGAATCATGGTCGAAGCGGTGTTGATCAGGGTCACGGCCCGCTCCGAACCCAGGGCCTGGGCTCCCAGCAACCGGCCGGAATGGGCATCATAGACCAGGACGGCCCACAGGTCCTGCGCTTCCGGATAAAAGTGGGCCCGGTCGTGGAACGAGCCCCAGACCAGTTCCCCCTTGAACCCCTCGCGCACGGCGCGGCTGGCGGTCAAGCCCACGGCCGCCACGGTCGTGTCGAACAGCTTCAGGCAGACCGTGCCCAGCACCGGCCCCAGGGAATCGTCCATGCCGGCGATGACGTCGGCGGCCACCCGGCCCATGCGCGTGGCCAGGGAGCTTAAAGGCTGGTGGTGGGCCTTGCCGGTCAGGGCGTGGGCCACCTGGGCGCAGTCGCCCACGGCGAAGACGTGGGGCAGGCTGGTGTGCATGCGCGAATCCACCACGATCCCGCCGGTGGGGCCGATCTGGGCGCCCGCTTCCGCGGCCAGATCCACGCTGGGGCGCACCCCCATGGTCAGCAGCACCCGGTCGAACCCGTCGAAGGTGCGGCCCGCGGCGGTGACCTGCAGTTTGCCGTCCTGCGCGGCGAGGCCTTCCAGGCGGTGTTCCAGGTGCAGCTCCACGCCGCGGCGGCGCAGGAGGCCCGCCACGACCCGGCCCAAGGCCTGGCCCAAAATATCCTTCAGCACCTGGTTGCGCTCTTCGAACAGCACCACCTCGAGGCCCCACAGCGCTCGGAACGCCTCGACCATCTCGCAGCCGATAAAGCCTCCCCCGACCACGGCCACGCGGGAGATTTGCCCCCGTTCAGCGGCCTGGCGCAGGGCGATGGCCTCTTCCGGGCGGGTGAAGGGGGTGACGCCGGGCAGGTCTACGCCAGGGACGCTGGGCAATATGGGCCGGCCGCCGGTGGCGATGATCAATTCGTCGTAGTGGAAGGCCAGCATCTCGCCGGAACGCATGTCGCGGGCTTCCACCGTCTGCGCCTGGGGATCCAACCGCAGGGCCCGCACCGCCGGCCGCACGGTGATGCCCTTGGCGGCGGCGAAGTATTCCGGAGTCTTCTCCACCTTGTAGGGGGTGGTCAACAACGCCTGGAAGTCCTCGATGTCGCCCGACAGGTAGTAGGGCAACCCGCAGCCGGCCCAGGAGACGTAGTCGGTGGCTTCCAGGACGGTGACGTTGGCTTTCGGCATCAGCCGCCGCGCGCGGCAGGCGGCCTTCAGTCCGGCGGCGGAGGCGCCGATGACGAGAAGATCCATGAGTTGGTCGTTGGTCGTTAGTCGTTGGGCGTCAGGGACAGGGAGGAAACACCGGCCCGACGAATCCAGCGGTTCGCCTGTGGGGTCGAATCTCGTTACGGTAAATGCCCCACCTCAGCACCCGCGACAATCTCTGAAGAATTTGGCCCTGCCTGTTTCGAGGCGCTCTTTGCGTCTTTGCAGTGATTTTTACACCAGGCTGCGGCGTACGCCCAGGGCGATCTTGTACAGCAGGGAGACCAGCAGCGCGCCCAGGGCGTAGATGCCCAGGGTGATGCCGATTTCCGGCAGCGTGGGGAAGTATTCGTTCACCAGACCCATGGTGGACGGCACGAAGCCGGTCACCACCATGCCCATGCCCTTGTCAATCCAGATGGCCACAAAGACCATGGCGCAGGCCAGGCCCAGCAGCCCTTCTTTGGCCCGGGTCTTGGGGTTGATCAACAGAATCAGGGTCAGCACCGCCAGGATCTCGGAGGTCCACATCCAGGGGACCAGCGCCGACTTGCCTTCCAGCCCGAAGAAGAGGTACTCGAAGTGCAGCAGGTGTTCGGGGATGTTGCTGTAGGCGGCGGTGAAGATCTCCATCAGCACGAAGAAGACATTGACGCTCATGGCGTAGGCGACGATCACCGCCAGCTTCTGGATGGCTTCCTTGCCCACGTCGTAGTTGGCCACCCGGCGCAGGATCAGGGCCAGCAGGATCAGCAGGGAGGGGCCGGAGGCGAACGCCGAGGCCAGGAAGCGCGGAGCCAGGATGGCGGTCATCCAGAAGGGGCGCGCCGCCAAGCCGGCGTAGAGGAACGCCGTGACCGTATGGATGCTGACGGCCCAGGGGATGGAGAGGTAGATCAGCGGTTTGACCCAGCCCGCCGGAGGCAGCCCCTTGCGCTCGGCCGACAGGGTGGCCCGGCTGATGACCACGTTCAGCACCAGGTAGCCCGACAGGGCGATGGTGTCCCAGAACATCATGGAATGCAGCGTGGGGTGCAGGAACATGTTCATGATGCGGAAGGGCTGGCCCATGTCCGCGAAGATGAAGAGCATGCACATCAACACCGCGGAGATGGCCAGGAACTCGCCCAGAATGGCCATCTTGCCGAAGGCCTTGTAGTGGTGCAGGTAGTAGGGCAGCACCACCATGACGGCCGACGCAGCCACGCCGACCAGGAAGGTGAACTGGGCGATGTAGAATCCCCAGGTGACGTCGCGGGAGAGGCCCGTGACGGTCAGCCCATTGGCGAACTGGTAGAAATAGAACAGCACGCCCATCAGGCCGACGGCCCCCAGGGCGGCCAGCCAGGTCCAGTATTTACGGTCACCGTAGAGCGCCTTTTCCAGCATGAGGTCCTCACACGATGTAGTACACCTGGGGTTGGGTGCCCAGGTTGGGTTTACGACGCAGGGTATAGCGCGACTTCAGCAGCTCCCGCACCGGGGAATCGGGGTCGCCCAGATCGCCGAAGACCAGGGCCCCGGCGGGGCAGGCTTCCACGCAGGCGGGCAACTGGTTGCGGGTCAGGCGCTCCTCGCACAGGGTGCACTTCTCCACCACCCCCTTGGTGCGGGTGGGGAAATCCTTGTGCGGTTCGGCCAGGTGTTTGCGCGGGTCCTGCCAATTGAAGCTGCGCGATCCGTAGGGGCAGCCCACGATGCAGTAGCGGCAGCCGATGCAGCGGTGCCAGTCCATCATGACAATGCCGTCGTCCCGCTTCCAGGTGGCCTGGGTGGGGCAGACGCGCACGCAGGGCGGGTTTTCGCAGTGGTTGCAGGTCACCAGGACCGGACCGTGGCGCAACTGCTCGTCCAGATAGGGGTGTTCCTGATCATGGAAGGTGTGGTGGAAAGACTCCTTCCACACCCATTTGATCTCCTCGTCCGGCCGGTCCATTTTCGGCACGTTGTGGGCCTGGTGGCAGGCGGCGATGCAGACCTCGCAGTCGCCCGCTTCCTGGCACTTGCGCAGGTCCATCACCATGGCCCAGCGGCGCTGCGCCAGGGGCGAATGGGCGGGGATTTCCGCCGCGGCGAACAGGTCCAGGGCGGGGCGCGCGGCCAGACCCAGGGCGCCCAGGCCGGTCAGTTTAACGAAGAGCCGTCGATCCATCCTTGGTCTCCCGGGCCCCGATGTGGCAGTCCCAGCAGTAGGGACTGACCGCCAGGGCGTTATGACAGCGGTCGCAGAACACTTCCTGCTTGTTGTGGCAATCCATGCAGGTGCGGTCCAGGCTGCGGTCGAAATGGCGGCCGTCCACGGTCACGAAACCGCGCTCGCCGTCGCGCACTACCGTCTCGCGCCACTCGTTCAGCAGGTCCATGTGGTTGGCTTTCATGTACTCGGCCTCGCGCACGCACCGATCCTTGCCGGGCACGTCGCGGGTGGAGATTTCCGGGTCTTCCAGCGGCGCGGTGCCGCGCAGCAGGTTGGTCCACAGCGGCAGCGTGACCAGGATCAGGAAGATCACCAGGCCGAAGACGATCTTGCGGAAATCAGGCGGCATCCTGCACCTCCTTGGCCGGTTTGACCAACGGTTGTCCGCGCAGGTCGGTGTCGCGTTCCTTTTCGCCCTTCATGACCAGGGCGTTGCCGACCAGCTCGTGCACCCCGCCCACTTCCATGCCGGGAACCCAGTATTCCAACAGGGGCGGCAGGGTGGCTTTGTCAATGGCGCACATGCAGATCAGAATGTTGGCTCCCTTGCTGTCGCGCACGTGCTTGACCGCGTTGGCCCGGGGGAGGCCGCCGCGCAGGCGGTTCTCCATGTTTTCGTCGGTGCCCAGCCCCGAACCGCTACCGCAGCAGAAGGTCTGCTCGCGGATGGTGTCTTCCGGCATTTCGTAATAATGGTTCATCACCCGGCGCATGATGTAGCGCGGCTCTTCGAAGAGCCCCATGCAGCGGGCCGGGTTGCAGGAATCGTGGAAGGTGGCCTTCCAATGGTCGTTGCGGCTGGGGTCCAGCTTCAGCTTGCCGTGGCGGATCAGGTCGGCGGTGAATTCGCTGATGTGCACCATTTTGGTCGAGGCGGCGTTGTTGAACACGGTGCCGGTCAGGGGCGACTTAGGCATCTGGAGGAAGTCCGCCGGGCCGTTCATGGTGTCCATGTACTGGTGCAGCACCCGCCACATGTGGCCGCATTCCCCGCCCAGGATCCACTTCACCCCCAGGCGCCTGGCTTCGGCGTAAATCTTGGCGTTCAGCCGCTTGATCATCTCGTGGGAATGGAACAGCCCGAAGTTGCCGCCTTCGGAGGCGAAGGAGCTGAAGGTGTAGTCCAGCCCGATCTCGTGGAACAGGGCCAGGTAGCCCAGCAGGGTGAAGTAGTGGGGGCTGGCGAAGTAGTCGGCCGAGGGGGTGACGAAGAGGATCTCGTGCCCCTTCTCGTTGATGGGCACCTTGATGGGGACGCCGGTCAGGTCGGACAGCTCGTCGGCGGCGAAATCCAGGCTGTCCTTGAAGCCGTGCGGCTGGATGCCCAGGTGATTGCCGGTGCGGAAGCAGTTGGCCAGCGGGGTATTGACCCATTCGATGGACAGGCCCAGCAGGTTCAGCAGCTCCCGACCCATCATGGTGATTTCGGCGGTGTCAATGCCGTAGGGGCAGTAGACCGAGCAGCGGCGGCATTCGGTGCACTGGTAGAAGTAGTAGAACCACTCCTTCAGCACCTTTTCGTCCAGGTCGCGGGCGCCGACCATCTTGCCCATGATCTTGCCCGCCTTGGTGAATTCCCGGCGGTAGACCGAACGCAGCAGCTCGGCGCGCAGCACGGGCATGTTCTTGGGGTCGCCGGAGCCGATGTAGAAGTGGCACTTGTCGGCGCAGGCCCCGCAGCGCACGCAGATGTCCATGAACACTTTGAAGGTGCGGAAGCGCTGCAAGCGTTCGCGCATGCCTTCGAAGATGATCTGCTTCCAGTTGGGGGGCAGTTGCCAGTCGGCGTCGGAGGGCTGCCATTTCTTGGGTAAGGGCAGGTCCAGGTACTTCAGTGTATCCGGCACGGCGCCGTAACACCAGGTCCCCTTGCGAAATTCGACATCCGGGTCCATCCACCCCTTGGCGGGGGGCTGGTAATTTATCCGGGCGAGCTCTTCGGGTTTCAGCTTGCCTTGGGACATGACTTCTCCTTATCCAGGGGCAAACCGGCCGCTTTCATGACCTCGTGGAATTCCTCTTCATATTCCTCGTAGGTATGCACTTTGACCGGATAATTCCAGGGATTCACATGCCGCCGCATGCGATTGTCGTTGGGCAGGTTGCGGGTGGGGCTCAGGAACACCCCGCCCAGGTGCATCAACTTACTGAAGGGGAGATAGACGATCAGGCTGCTGACCAAGAAGAGGTGGACGAAGAACATCGCCCCGACCCCTTCCGGCACCACGGGCTGCAGGCTGAGCAGGCCTACCGCCAATTGCTTCACGCCCAGCAGGTCCACCTTGAAGAAGTAGCGCATCAGCACGCCGGTGACGGCGATGGCGGCGATCAGCAGCAGGGGGAAGTAGTCCGCAGCGTGGGAGATGTAGCGCACCCGGGCGTCCAGCAGGCGGCGTCCCAGCAGGAAGGCCACCGCACCCAGCAGCAGGGCATCGGTGACGTACAGGACCGGCAGGCCGACCTGGAAGAAACCGTCCAGGCCCTGGATGGCCGTCACCCAAGCCGGGGTCGGTTCCACGAAGTACTTGAAGTGCCGCAGGAAAACCACCAGGAAGGCGTAGTGGAAGGCCAGGGCGGCGGCCCAGAGCCACTTGCTGGATCCATAGGCCAGTTTCGGCCCTTCCCTCAGTTCCACCCGGGTGTTGCGGAACAGGGAGCGGAAGCAGAGGATCTCCAGGGCCATGCGCCCGATCGTGCCCCAGGCGCTGTGAGGGTTGTCCAGGCGGCTGCTCTTGATCCAGTCCAGCGACTTCTGCTGCCCGCCGGCGGTGGGGATGCGGAAGGGCACGGGGACCCTGGCCCACCCCAGGATGCGGGCGGTGAAGCCGGCCAGGAAGATGGCCAGGGCGGCGTAGGGGATGACTACGCCCCAGAAGGCGTGGCCTCCCGCGGCGGCGCCGAGGGCAGGTATGGCGATCAGCAGTGCGACGACGAACAGGGAAAATCCGAAGGTCATGTCTCCTCCCCGGTTGCGGGAGCTTCCGTCGGGTCGGCGGCGCCCATGCGCCGGGCCAGGTAGGTGCTGCGGCGCCATTCCCCGATCCTGATCTGGTACATCGTTTCCCGCGCCTCCATGTAACGGTCGAAGGCCGCCAGCAGCAGGCGGTCGAGGCGCATCTCCAGGTCCTGCAATTCGCTGCGTAAATTCTGCTGGTGAAGATCCGGCTCCAGGGTTTCCCGCAGAGCCTGTTTCAACAGGGGGATGAAATTCAGCGCGACGGAGGGGTCGAACCCCTGCACGGCGCGGATCTTGATCCAATCGTCCGATAAGGCCGCGGAGTCGCTGGCGGGGTCGCCGCCGGCCAGGGCGTCCAGGAGAGCCTCCATCTGGCCGTCCAGGGCCGCGCCTACGGGATTCTGGAACCGGCTCCTGCGGTTGCCGAAGAAGGCCCGGGCGTCCGGGGGATAGCTTTCCAGGATGAGGCTCTGCCAGCAGTTGCGCAGGGCGGGCCGGCGCTGGGTCAACAGTTCACCAAGGT
>QZKQ01000045.1 GCA_003599535.1 Candidatus Zixiibacteriota bacterium
CTTTCAGGGTGATATTCTGACTCCCGGCTCCTGACTCCTATTCTTCTGTCTTCTGTCTCCTGTATTCTTCTTCTGTCTTCTGTATTCTGTATTCTATCTTCTGTCTCCTGTATTCTTCTTCTGATTCTAAATTCTGGCTTCTGGATTCTTCAGACTGCCGACTACTGTCTACTGACGAATAAACCATGAACCCTGTATCCCGCTACTTCCGCGACATCTACCTGGGGGTGGTCACCACCCTGGTGGGGATGCGCGTCACGCTGAAGCATTTGTTCGTCCCGGCGGTGACGGTGCAGTACCCGCACGCGCACCTGCGCCACTTCGAACGCGCCCGCGCCGCCCTGCTAGTGGACATGGACAAGTGCAACGGCTGCCAGCAGTGCGCCCGCGCCTGCCCGGTGAACATCATCACCATCAAGACCGTCAAGGCCTTGCCCGAAGAGGACCTGGGCGAGACTCCCGACGGCAAGAAGCGCCGCCTGCACATTGTCCAGTTCGACGTGGACATGACCAAGTGCGTGTTCTGCGGCTTCTGCGTGGACGCCTGTCCCACGGAAGCCATCCACTGGGAATCGCCCCACGAGAAAATGGGCCTGTCCCGCCAGGATCTGTTCCGTGCCTGGTCGCGCTACCCGGCGGAAGAGCGTCAGCGGTTAATCGAGCGCGACGCCGCCGCCAAGGCCGCCGCGGCCGCCGCGCCCAAACCGGCCCCCGCCGCCGCTCCGGCTGAAGGCGCCGCGCCGAAACCGGCTCCCGCCCCGAAGCCCGCCCCGGCTCCCAAGGCGGAGTCCGCCCCGGCCGCACCGGCGGACCCGCCCACGCCGCCCTCGGCCCCCGAAGCGCCCCAACCCGAGGCTGAACCCGGAAAGGAGAACGCCTGATGGACCTCCTGCACCTGCTGAACCAGGGCCTGTTCTGGTTCTTCGTGGTTATGACCGTCGTATCCGCCATCGTGGTGGTGTTTTCCCAGCGGGTGATCTACTCGGCCTTCGCCCTGCTCTTCACCTTCTTTGGGGTGGCCGCCCTGTACCTGTTCCTGGCCGCCGACTTCCTGGCCGCCAGCCAGGTGCTGATCTATGTGGGCGGCATCCTGACCCTGATCATCTTCGGCGTGTTCCTGACCGCTAAAATCTACACCATGGATATCCCTCAGCAGACCCACCAGCGCTACCTGGCCCTGCTGCCGGTGGTGGCCATGCTGGGGCTGCTGACCTACGGGCTCTTCACCGCCGACTGGAAAACCGTGACTCCGGCAGCCGAACCCACCACCAAAGACCTGGGGCAGTTGCTGCTGACCACCTACCTGGTGCCCTTCGAAGTCGCCAGTGTGCTGCTGCTGGCCGCGCTGATCGGCGCCGTCCGGCTGGCCCGTCCCATGCAGGAGGAAGACCGTGATTGACCAATTCCACGTACTGCTGGGGGTGAGCGCCATCCTGTTCATCCTCGGCCTGCTGGCGGTGATGACCCGCCGCAACGCCGTCTCCGTGCTCATGGGGGTGGAACTGATCCTGAATTCCGCCGCCCTGAACTTCGTGACCTTCAGCCGCCACACCGCCGGCAACCTGCTGGGGCAGGGCGCGGCCGTCTTCATCATCATCCTGGCCGCCGCCGAAGCCGCCGTGGCCCTGGCCATCTTCCTGAACATCTTCCGCACGTTCAGCTCGGCCAACGTGGACCAGGTGGACCAGCTTAGAGGATGACACCCGAATAAATTCGGGTGCTCTCTGGAGTAGTACAAAGTCTCTGAAGAGACTGGCCATTCAAGAACGGCAAACTTTTCGGTTAAGCAGTGGTTTCAACCACTTGATGTTAGAGGAGAGCACCGGAATTTATTCCGGTGCCAAGTGGCGTGGACCGGATCAAGGGATGGTCGCCGCCACGACACCCGAATTCATTCGAGGGTGGCAGTAGCCCGGGAATTCATTCCCGGGCGGGTACAGGCAACCAAGCCCTCACACATGGGGCTCTCAAAATAATCTTCCTTGAACGTCCAGTTGGACTGAAGCAGAGTAGCCCGGGAATTCATTCCCGGGCGGGGAAGGGATTACCCAAATGATTCCGTTAGCCATCATCGTGCTGCTGGCGCCGCTGGCGGCCTTCACCGTCGTCATCTTTCTGGGCAAACGCCTGCCTCGCGGCGGCGACTGGGTCAGCCTGACCGCCATCTTCGGAGGCTTGGCCATCTCGCTGGGACTGCTGCTGCGCATGATCTTCTCCGGGGATCCCAACTTCGGCGCGGCCTGGCAGTTCGACTGGCTGACCTACGGCGACACCGTTTTCCGCATCGGCATCAACCTGGATGCCATGGCCATCATCATGCTGGTGGTGGTGACCCTGGTCAGCGCTCTGGTGCACCTGTTCAGCGTCAGCTACATGAAGGGCGACGTGCGCTACTCGCGGTTCTTCTCCTACCTCTCCTTCTTCAGCTTCAGCATGCTGGGGCTGGTGCTGGCCGACAACCTCTTCATCATCTTCTGCTTCTGGGAACTGGTGGGGTTGTCGTCCTACCTGCTGATCGGCTTCTGGTACGAAAAGAAGAGCGCCTCCGACGCCGCGGTGAAGGCCTTCGTCACCAACCGCATCGGTGACTTTGGCATGGTCATCGGCCTGGCCCTGGTGCTGGGCGCGGTGGGCACCCTGAACCTGAAGGAGGTCATCGGCGCGGTGGAAGTCGGGCGCCTGTCCGGAGGCATGCTGACCGCCGCCGGGCTGCTGCTGTTCTGCGGGGCCATCGGCAAGTCGGCGCAGTTCCCCCTGCACGTGTGGCTCCCGGACGCCATGGAAGGCCCCACCCCCGTCTCCGCCTTGATCCATGCCGCCACCATGGTCGCCGCCGGCGTCTACCTGACCGCCCGCATCTTCCCCATCCTGACGCCCGAAGCCGGGCAGGTGATCGCCTACGTGGGCGGCTTCACCGCCTTCATGGCCGCCACCATCGCCGTGGCCCAGAACGACATCAAGCGGGTGCTGGCCTATTCGACGGTCTCACAGTTGGGCTACATGATCATGGCCCTCGGCGCGGGCGCTTACACCGCCGGATTCTTCCACCTGGTGACGCACGCCATGTTCAAGGCGGCGCTGTTCCTGGGGTCAGGATCGGTCATCCACGCCATGCACCATTCCCTGCACAAGGTCCATTCCCACGCCGATCCGCAGGACATGCGCAACATGGGCGGGCTGCGCAAGCATCTGCCCACCACCTACAAGACCTTCCTGCTGGCCACCATCGCCCTGGCCGGCGTGCCGCTGACTTCCGGCTTCCTGTCCAAGGACGCCATCCTGGGCGGGACCCTGGCCTACGCCCGGCTGCATCCCGGCAACTGGCCGCTGGTGTTCTTCGGCTTCGGCGCGGCCGCGCTGACCGCTTTCTACATGTTCCGCCTGATCTTTCTGACCTTCTTCGGTGAATTCCGCGGCGGCAAGCAGGCCGAATCGCATCTGCACGAATCGCCCCGCAACATGACCATCCCGCTGGTGGTGCTGTCCGGCTTGACCTTCTTCCTGTTCTACACCCTGCCGGCCTTCAACCCGACCTCGCCCGAAGGCGGCTGGTTCGCCCGGGCGATCCAGGAGCCGGTCAAGGCGTACGAGGCGGTGCACATCCCGGCGCACGAAACCTCGGCTCCGGAATTGGGCATGGTGGAAGAGCACGGCCTGACTCCCGCCCCCGGCACCATCGCGCACGAAACGGAGGCCCACGGTTCTTCGGCGGCGGTGCACGACGCTCACGCCGAACACGAAGCCCACGTGGAGCATTCCTCGCACCTGATCGCCATGGCCCTGTCCATCTTCGTGGCGGGCCTGGGCATCTGGATCGCCTGGCTGACCTACTTCAAGTGGGTCATCAACCCGGCGACCTGGCAGCAGCGGCTGGGAGTCATCTACCGGGGGATGTTCAACAAGTGGTGGTTCGACGAAATCTATCACGCCACGGTCATCAAAGGCAGCCACGTGCTGGGCGCCATGATGGTTTGGTTCGATCTGAAAGTCATTGACGGCATCGTGGACGGGTCGGCGTGGTGCATGCGGCAGTGGGCATTCATCTCCGGCTGGTTCGACAACACCTTCGTGGACGGCGCAGTCAACGGCACCGCCGGGATGGTGAGCATCTGGGGCCGCCTGGCGCGGTTGTTCCAGACCGGCCAGGTGCAGCGCTACATGCTGGTGTCGGTGCTGGTGCTGGCGATATTGCTGCTGCTGAAGATGTAAAAATTCACCGCAAAGACGCAGAGAGCGCAAAGAAGGGGTATGGGGTATAGGGTCTGGGGTATGGGAAACAGTGTCATTGCGAGCCCCGCCGGAGACCGAGCCTGAAAGCGACTGTGACCGGCAGATTGACCTCATCCACTGGAATAGACCACTGAGGAGCGGGCCGAAGCAATCTCCATCGTCAGAATCGCAGATTTCCGCAGATTTAGCTGATTTCGCAGATTTTGTAACTGTCTGAACCGCGGATTGCGCGGATTACACGGAAGCCCATCCATGCCACGCAGTGGTCCCTGCGGGAAAGCCCGTGCCGGAATGACCGGCCACGACGAAGCGTGACCCTCCGGAACTTCTGAATTCTGACTTCTGTCTTCTTTATTTATCCTTTAGCCTTTATACTTTAGACTTTCTGTACCATCGACCAATCCTAACCCTAAACACCGATAGAGACTATGGGTCCCTTAACACTGATCACCTTCCTCCCCGCGCTGGGAGCCGCGGCCATCGGGCTGCTGCCGGCGGACAACCACAAGGCCATCCGCTGGACTGCGGCCGCCTTCACCCTGGCCGTGCTGCTGATCTCGGTGATGCTCATCCCCCAGTTCAGCCAGACGCACACGGGGATCAACGACGTGGACGGCTTCCAGTTCGTGGAAAAGGCGGACTGGATCCCGGCCTTCAACATCAGCTACTTCGTGGGCGTGGACGGCCTCTCCTTCCCCATGCTCCTGCTGACGGCGCTGCTGTGCTTCATCTGCATCTTCGTCTCCTGGGGCATCAAGAAGGGGGTCAAAGGCTACTTCGCCCTGTTCCTGCTGCTGGAAACCGGCATGATGGGAGCTTTCGTCTCCCTGGACTTCTTCCTCTTCTACGTCTTCTGGGAGATCATGCTCCTGCCCATGTACTTCCTGATCGGGATCTGGGGCGGGCCGCGCCGGGTGTACGCCGCCATCAAGTTCTTCATCTACACGTTGGTGGGGTCGGTGCTGATGCTGCTGGTCATGCTGGCCTTCTACTTCAACGTGAAGGATCCGGTCACCGGCGCCAACACCTTCAACATGCTGGCGATGATGGACCAGGCCAACCATTCCCCCTGGCTGAATCTGTTCAACGTGCGCGTTCTGCTGTTCTTCGGGCTGTATATCGGATTCGCCATCAAGGTGCCGGTGTTCCCCTTCCACACCTGGCTGCCGGACGCTCACGTGGAGGCCCCCACCGCCATCAGCGTGATCCTGGCCGGGGTGCTGCTGAAGATGGGGACCTACGGCCTGCTGCGGATCTCCTTCCCCATCCTGCCGGACGCCACCCACACCTTCGCCTGGTTCCTGGCGCTGATGGGGGCCGTCAACATCATCTACGGGGCGCTGTGCGCCATGGCCCAGAAGGATTTGAAGAAGCTGGTGGCCTACAGCTCCATCAGCCACATGGGCTACGTGATGCTGGGCATGGCTTCGCTGACCGCGGCGGGGATCAACGGCGCGGTCTTCCAGATGTTCAACCACGGCACCGTGACGGCCATGCTCTTCATCCTGGTGGGCGTCATCTATGATCGCGCCCACCACCGCGAAATCAACCGCTTCGGCGGGCTGGCCAACATCATGCCCAAGTACATGGGCATTTCCGCGGTGGCCTTCTTCGCCGCGCTGGGGCTGCCCGGCATGAGCGCCTTCATCTCCGAAGCCATGGTCTTCCTGGGCGCCTTCCCGGTGTTCCAGGTTTACACCATCATCGGCATCTCGGGGATCATCATCACCGCGGGCTATGTGCTGTGGACAGTGCAGCGGATGTTCTTCGGCGAAGGCTTGAAGGACGAGAAGTACAAGGGCATGAGCATGGAACAGATCCGCGTCCACCTGCCGGAAATCAACGGCCGCGAGCTGTTCACGCTGATCCCGCTGGCCGCCATCGTCATTTACCTGGGCATCTGGCCGCACCCGGTGCTGGGGATGATGAACGCCTCCCTGGTGCACCTGGTCGAACTGGTCAAGGCCGCGCCGGTGGTGACGGCGGGGCTGTTCTGAAATGAAAAAGGGGCTGGCAAGCCCCTTTTTCATGTATACAAGTATACAAATGGATGGGGACAGTCCGGACCATGTGTCTTCGCATGAAGGCTTGACTCCGTCCACGGCGAAAAACCTCTTTCTTCCCTGATAACCCCACGGTGATCCGCCGTCGCACCGAAAGCGGCGTAATGGACGCTTCCTCGCCTCCCGCGCCCGGCTTGCCACTGCAAGCCGGGTTTTTATCTCCCGCTCCACCCCGCTCTTCCAGCGCCACCACCGGCGTATCCGTTCTGTCCCAATGCCCGGCTCCCAGGGCGGCACGATGGATTCACCCGAATTCTTCCATGCCGGCAGGTTTCGAGCAAAGTAGCGCCGCCTCAAGCGCATGCCTGGGTGGTTTCGTTGATGCAGCCCCCCGCTGCAGGAAGAATAGCAATAAAGGAATAATTTCGCAAAAAATTGCGCTTGATTTTGGACCGGGATATGATTAATCTGTTGGTCACAATCGTGACATGGTACCATTCCCTACTAGAGGTTCCATTCCGGGCCTCCGATGGCTGCATTAGGCGAATGATCCGAAAGAATTCTTGCCCGGAGAGCCTGCCGTATGCCAGCCACAACCATGCTTCCGTTTCGGGTGGTGCCGCGTTCCACGACCGCCCCGGACTCCGCCTCCAATGCCTCCGCCGGCCTTTGGATGCTGCTACCGTTCATCCCGGCCCTGATTCTGCGATTCGTACTCCCCCTGGATTTCCCGGTCTTCGCTACCGATGAGACCTTCTTCAACCAGAGCGCCAAAATGCAGGTTCTGGAGGGGAATCCGCTGCTGTATCAGTTCGGTCAGTTGTTCCTCACGCCGGGGCATCATTTCCTGACCGTGGCCCTCTATTCACTCTTCGGTCCGTCCCTGTCACTCTCGCGGACGATGGTCGCCCTGTTCGGGGCCGGAGTCGTCCTTTTCGTGTACCTCTGGGGCCGGCGTCTGGGGGGTGTGCGGATCGGGTTCACGGCCGCCCTGCTGAGCGCCTACAATGCCCTCCTGGTGTACAGTTCGCGCCTCGCGACGCTGGAACCGGAGGTGATGTTTTACATGCTCGGAGCCGCCTATTTCTGGTTTCATGAGAATCCGCGGCGGGTTCCCCTGAGCGGTTTATTCCTGGGCGCAGCGCTGCTGGTGAAGGCTTACTCACTGCTGCTGATTCCGGTGCTCCTGGCTGGATCCCTGTTTGCGCTTCATCAGCCCCGCGGGGCTGCTCCGCCCTGGATGAAGCGCCTGCGGCCGGAACAGTGGATCAGCCTGGGGCTGGGGTTGGGGATGACGCTTGCCGGTTACTACATGATATCCATCCTGGACCGGGCGCAGTTCATGGCCATCTGGGAAGAGCATTCCTGGGGCAGAACCGACCGGCGCCATCTTTTGCACTTTACCAGGGCGTTCTGGCGGCACTTCCCCGATCTGATGCTTCTTTCGGCCGCCGGCGTGGTATTGGCCTGCAAGCGGAGGCCTGCCGGGTGGCGGTTCCTTCTGGCATGGTTGATCCTGGGTCTGGGGCTATTATCCCTGCAGATCTACCGGCCGACCCGGTACTATCTCCAGTTCATCCCCCTGCTGGCCTTATTTGCGGCGTACGCGCTGCAGGCATGGCCTCCTAAATGGGACTGGAGGCGGGTATTCGTCCCTGCCGTTCTCGTTCTGATGTGCCTGCACCAGTTATGGCGGTTTTATCCATATTATCTTGACGGTCGGAAACATAACGGAGCGTTGATACAGACGGTTCAGAGAGTGGATGATCAAATGGGGCCAGTCGAAGCGGTCATCACCACCATTGACGATGCCATTCTCTTCCGGCATCCGGCCATCCCGATCAATTGTGTGTGGCACGCGAAAAGCCGCAACCGGTTGTTTTATCCCCGGGAAGCGGACTGGTTGCCGCGAACCCGGTTTATGGTACTGAAAAGCGAAAACTTGCAGTGTGGCAAATCCCTCGAATTAATGGACTTCATGCGGTCCGAACGTTTCCTTCCTCAGGAGCAGAGGGGGAATGTCTTGGTTTTCGTGCGCGGGGCTTCCGACACAATGGCCGACAATCGGTTGCCGACGCAAACCGCCAGGGCGGTCCTGCCCTACAATCCCCTGGAGTGATATGACCGCAAGGAACGGCTCCGGTATAATCCGCCGGCGGGTTGACTATTTCTCCAGCTTGCTCTTGACTTTGGGAGCTGACGAGCATATTTTGTAGCTGGTAACGTTCAGCCGTCTGATACCGCGAAAGCGCTGATCCAATCTCCGGTCATGTCATGAAAAGCCCTGTACCTTTTATCCTGGGGTTGGTGGGGGTTCTGTCACTGCCATCCTCAGCCTCCTCACCCGTTGACGCAGATCGCGCCCTCTCCTCCATCTCCGTCCTCGCCTCCGACTCCCTCCAGGGCCGCCGTTCCGGCCTGCCGGGGGGCGAGCGGGCCGCCGCCTGGATCGCGGAGCAGCACCGCGCCCACGGCCTGCAACCGGCGGTGGGGGACACCTCCTTCTTCCAGCCCTTCACCCTGACCACGGCGGTCGAGAGCGGCCCCATGGTCCTGCGGTGGATTCCGGACGCCCCGGGCGGGGACACCCTCGCCTTCGCCTACGGCCGCGACTTCGTCACCTTCGCCTATGGCGGGGCGGGGAAGGTGCGGGCGCCGCTGGTGTTCACAGGGTACGGCGTGCAGGAAGCGGACAAGGGGCGCGACGACCTGGCCGGCGCGGACCTGAAGGGGAAGATCGCCCTGGCGCTGGCGGGAGCGCCGCCGGGCGGAGGCGAGGGCTTCTGGGGCCGGGAAGGGTTTCACGGCTACAAGCTGGCCAAGGCGCACGAGAACGGCGCCGCCGGATACCTGCAGGTGGGGCGCGGGCAGGCCATGCAGCGCACCATTGGCCTGAACAACTACTTCGCCGACATGCCCTCCTTCTGGTTCAGCCGGGAGGCCTGCGACCGGATGCTGGCCGCCGCCGGGCTGACCGTGGATTCGCTCTTCGCCTCCTCGAATTCCAATCCTTCGGGTTACCACCTGGAGCTGCCGGGCCTCCTGGAGATGGAATCCCACGCCGGGGTGGTGGAAAACACCGTCACCCGCAATGTCGCGGCCAAGGTGCCCGGCGCCGACCCCGAGCTGGCCCACGAAATCGTCATCGTCGGGGCGCACATGGATCACCTGGGGGTCAGCGCCATCGGGCGGGTCTATCCCGGCGCCGACGACAACGCCTCAGGCACGGCCCTGGTGCTGGAACTGGCCCGCGCCCTGGCCGCCGATCCCATCCCGCCGCGCCGTACCGTGGTCTTCGCTTCATTTGCCGCTGAAGAGCTGGGCATCGTGGGGTCGGAGGAGTTCGTGACCGGATCCGCCGTGCCCCGGGATTCGGTGGTGGCCATGATCAACATGGACATGGTGGGGCAGGGGGACGAAGGGGTGTCCCTGGGCGGCTGGCCCAATTTCCCCCATATCGCCCGCCTGTGGGAAGCCGCCCTGCCGGATTCGCTGCAGGATCGCCTGGTTCACTTCAAGCCGGGCTACTACAGCGACCACGGCCCCTTCGAAGAGGTCGGCATTCCCGCCTTCTTCCTCGCCTCGCGCGGCGACCACCCCGCCTACCACCAGCCGGAAGACACCCTGGGTGGCATCCGGATCGAAACCCTGGCCGAAGTGGGAGAGGTCGTCTGGCGAGGCATGCGCGCCGTGGCCGACCACCCCGCTCCCCTGGCCGATCCCGACCGCCTGGCCCGCTACCTGTGGCAATCCAGCGAAATCGTGGAACTGGGCGCGCCGGACCTGCAGGCGCAGCCCCTGGACGACACCCCCGACCTGGTGCTGTACGAAGCCGCTCTCCCCGGCCACGCTGCGCCGAAGGATCCCCTGCTGCGGGTGGCGGCGGCGCAGTCGGAACTGGAGCGGCGGCTGTCCGGCCTGGGCCCGGACCGGGTGCGCCGGGTGGATTCCCTGGCCGCCATCCCCACCGGCCTGCGCGTGCCGGCGGTGATCCCGGGCACGGCGGACCTGGCCCTGCTGTCCCGCACGCCCGACGCCGCGCAGCACCTGTCCAGGCTGGGGATTCTGTTCCTGCACGTGACCGGAGAAAACAAGGGGAAATACTTCGGGGCAAAAAGTCTGAGGAAACCGGGGCGGGATTTGCTGCGGGCGCTGGCCTACGCCCCCCAGGCAATCATCTGGGAGGCGCCGGATTTGACTGCCGCCGGCTGGCTGCTGAAAGCGTCACCCCGGCCGCTGGTAGTGAGGCTGGCTTCGGCGGAAGGCGATCTCACCGGCCTGAAGGCGCCGGGGCATTTCCTGCTGCTTTCCCCCGAGACGTTGCCGAATCTGACTCCGGCGCGGCTGGAAGCGCTGGCGCAGGCTGTCGGCTGGCGCAACCTGGGGGTGGAGGCGGACCGGGAGGCAGGTCTGCGGCTGATCCATGCCTGGCTGGACCAGGGGTGGACTCACGGCCGCATCCGGGATCTGCTGGGAGGCAATTTCGTGCGGTGGTTGGGGAAGACGAAACCGCCCGCGCAAACTCTGGCTGGCGACCGCTGAGCAGGCGATCCCACCGCAAGCGGTGGGGCGCCGGGCTGGAAAACTCGGCCTGGCAAGGACACTACTCGCGATAACATCAAGGGGCGGCCTTTCGACCGCCCCTTGCGTTTCTCCCTTAGTACTTCTCTTCCACCACTTTCCGCTTCAGCCAACTGATCTCTTCGGTGATGCGGATATGCTTGGGGCAGCAGTCGTTGCAGTTCATGATGGTGTGGCAGCGCCACAGCCCGTGGCGATTGTCCAGGGTGTCCCGCCGCTGTCCGAAGCCCTGATCACGGGTGTCGAATTCGTAGCGGAAGGCCTTGTTCAGCGCCGCCGGGCCCAGGTAAGTCCTGTCCGCCCAGAAGCTGGGGCAGGAGCTGGTGCAGGAGGCGCACAGGATGCAGGTCATGGGCATTTCCAGCCAGGCGAACTCTTCCGGCGACTGGGGCCGCTCCTTGTCCGTCGGGGGCGGGTTGGGGTTGATCAGCCAGGGCAGGGTGCGGTGCAGGTTGTTCCAGAACGGCTCCAGGTCCACCACCAGGTCCTTGATGGGTTTGAACCCGGGCAGCGGCTCGACGTGAATCGGTTTCCGGCCCAGGCTCTCCACCTGGGTTTCGCAGGCCAGGCGGTTGAAGCCGTTGATCTTCATGGCGCACGACCCGCAGATGCCGCTGCGGCAGGATCGGCGGTAGACCAGCGATCCGTCCTGGTGCGCCTTGATCTCTCCCAGGGCGTCCAGCACCGTGGCGCCCTTTTCCAGCTCGACGGTGTAGTCCACCAGCCGGCCGGGCTGCCCGGATTCCGGGTCGTAGCGGTAAACGCGCAGGGTGTATTGCATATCAATACTTCCTTTCCTTGGGCTGGAACCGGGTGATGACCACGGGCTTGTAATCCAGCCGGATCTTACCGTCTTCGCGATAGGCCAGGGTGTGCTTCAGCCACTCAACGTCGTTGCGCCCGGGATGGTCCGTGCGCCAGTGCGCTCCGCGGCATTCCTCGCGCTCCAGGGCTCCCACCACGATAGTCTCCACGAAGTTCAGCAGGTTACCCAGCTCGTACGCCTCCATAACCTCGGTGTTGAAGCGCTGGTTGCGGTCGTTGATGTGGATGTTTTTGAAGCGCCGCTGCAGATTCTGAATGATGTCCAGCTGCGCCGTCAGAGCCTTCTCTTCGCGGAAGATGGCCACGTTCTTCTGCATGGTATTCTGCAGCTCGCCGCGGATGTCGGCCACGTTCTCCGTCCCGCTGGAACGGTCGAAGTACCAGTTCATCTCGGCTTGGGCCTCGCGCATCGCTTCGGGCGGAAGGTCGTGGTAGGACAGGCTGGGCAGATCGCGGGCGATGGTGCGTCCTACGTGACGCCCGTGGAAGGTGGCGTCCAGAGTGCTGTTGCACCCCAGGCGATTGGCGCCGTGAATGCTGACGCAGGCGCATTCCCCGGCGGCGTACAGGCCCGGCACTTCCGTGCTCTGCGCGTCGCGGATCACCCGTCCCTGAATGGTGACGGGGATGCCGCCCATGGAATAATGCGACGTGGGCTGGATGGGCACGGGGTCCTTGGCCGGGTCAATGCCCATGAAGTTTTCGGCGATGTCGAAGATCTGGGGCAGGACCGCCTTCAGCTTCTCGCGGCCCAGGTGGCGCAGATCGAGGTAGACGGCGTCGCCCGGTTCGCCCTTGGCCTGCTGTTCGGGCGACTGCACGCCGCGCCCTTCATTGATCTCAGTCTGGATGGAGCGGGAGGTCAGATCACGGGGGGCCAGCTCCATCAGGGTGGGGGCATAGCGCTTCATGAAGCGCTCGCCGTCCTTGTTCAGCAGGTAGGCGCCTTCGCCGCGGGCCCCTTCCGTCATCAGGATGCCCGAACGGTACAGCCCGGTGGGGTGGAACTGGACGAATTCCATGTCTTCCAGGGGCAGGCCGGCGCGCAACGCCAAGCCCAGACCGTCGCCGGTGTTGGCCAGAGCGTTGGAAGTGATGCGGTACACCCGGCCGTACCCACCGGTGGCGAACAGTACCGCCTTGGTGTTGAACACGTGCAGGCCGCCATTGCGGATATCCCAGGCGGCGATGCCCCGGCAGATCCCATCCTTCACGATCAGGTAGGTCACCTGGAATTCGCTGTAGAAGCGCACGCTGTTCTTCACGCACTGGTCGTACAGGCAGTGCAGGACGACATGGCCGGTGTAGTCGGCGCTGTAGCAGGCGCGCAAGGCCGGTTTTTCCCCGAAATTCAGGGTGTGGCCGCCGAAGCGCCGCTGGGCAATCTTGCCTTCCGGAGTGCGGGAGAAGGGGGTGCCCATGTGCTCGACTTCGTACATCAGTTCGGGAGCGTTGCGGCACATGAATTCGATGGCGTCCTGGTCGCCCAGGTAGTCCGACCCTTTGACGGTGTCGAACATATGGAATTCCCAGTTGTCCCCGTCCAGGTTGCCCAGGGCTGCGGCCATGCCGCCCTGCGCCGCACCGGAATGGGAGCGAGTGGGATAGACTTTGGTCAGCACGGCGACGTCGCCCACCTTGGACACTTCCAGGGCGGCGCGCAGGCCCGCCATACCGGCGCCGATGATGACGACTTCATGATTATGGACGATCATTGCACCATCCCTCCCAACTGCTCCGGCGGCGCCACGGGAAGCGGCGGATGGAAGCCGATGATGGTCAGGGCGCCCATGACGGCGATGACGAGGCCCACGGTCCACACGGCCGCCACCAGGAACAGCCGCATGTTCTTGCTATGGACGTAATCGCGGACGATCATCAGAAAGCCCCAGAAGCCGTGGATCACGGCCAGGACCAGGAAGGTCAGGTCAATGGTTTTCCACACCGGGGTGGCCAGGCGCTGAGCCACGATTTCGAAGGTGACTTCGCCCTGGTTGCTGTAGTGCAGGACCCAGAAATGGAGCAGCAGAGCCAGAACCAGTACGGCTCCGGAGATGCGCTGGAAAAACCAGGCGAACGCTCCGCCGCTGCCGATGCCTCGTTCCATAGGTATTATCCCCTTTTCGATTAGTGTCCCAGGACGCCGGCGTGCATCAGGAAGGGCACAGCGCCGACCGCGATAAGAACGGCGGAAACGGCCAGCACCACCCAGAAGATCTGCGCGTGGACGCGGGTGGCGTTGGCGAAATCAATCATCATGACGCGGATGCCGTTCAAGCCGTGGAAGACCACGGCGGCCAGCAAGCCGATCTCCAGGATCTTGAACAGCGGCTGGTTCAGGAAGGCCATGACGGTGTCGAAGTTCTGCGGATCATACAGGCTGGATACCACGTAAATGTGCATGATCAGGTAAAACGACAACGCCACGCCGCTGACCCGGTGCAGGACGAAAGCCCATTGGCCGGATTTCCACTTGTAGCGCATGGGGTCTCCTTTGATCAGTAAGATTTCCAAGTGATATATTTCGCAAATTAGCGATGGGCAGTTGGCTGTCACGGAGTCATCCAGCGGATGCTGGGATCCAGCGTAGGGCGGGTTAAGCGGCGGAGTACTCATCCTGCTTTGTCCCGATCTGCGATCCGTAGCGCAGTCCGCCGTGTTTATCAAAATCGCAGATTGAAAGGATTCCACGGATTTGGTCCACCCCTTCAGGGTGGCAAAGAAGGGGAGGGGCGTTCTTCTCCGGGGGTTACCACGCAGTGGTCCCTTAGGGAAAACACTCCGGCTACTAATAGTGCACCCCTGCGGGGTGATATCCTACCACCCTCTCGTGCCGAACCGCGAAGCGAAACAGTGACAGTATCCCCTTCTGGATCCTCAAATCACCGCCCGCACCGCCATCCCCGCCCAGGCGAAGGCCGCCAACAGGCCGGAGAGCATGATCAGCCCACGGTACAGCGGCTTTTGGGGCAGGTCCGGGCGCAGGGCGTTGACCAGGAACAGCGAAGGATTGCCCAGGCTGCCCAGCGCCAGGGGGAGGGTGATCCACCCCGGCAGCGGCTGGAGCACGGTGCCGGCCAGGATCAGCAGAATGCCCATCAGGAAGTAGTCCAGGTGGGCCTGCAGGAGCTGCCGGCGGTCTTTCAGCAGATGGGGGAAAAGGCGTTGCGCCGGCCCGTACAGGAGCAGGGGCACGGCGAGGGCGGAAAAGGCGATTTCCAGGAGGCCCAGGCGAACCAGCAGGTGCATGGAAAGGCAGAGATCCAGTTGTTAACGGCTCCCCGGGGCCTCACATAATATAAACAATCCGGCGGGAAATGGGAAGTTGAACTTGGACAAGTTTTTATGCATTATTCCGCAGCCAGGCGGACCAGCAGCGCCATCGGTTCGGCGAACGATCCTCCAATGCCGCCCAAGGCATAGCCGCCATCTTGCGTCACCGCCACGCTGTAGGAAGCGGCGCCCAGAGAATATCCCAGTCCCGAAGACCATATCTCGTTGCCCGAGGCGTCGGTTCGCAGGATGCAGGTCACGGAATAGAAATCGCTGATATACCCCGACAGGATGAAACCGCAATCCAGCGTTTCCTGGAGATCCCAGGCTGAACCGAATTCCGGCGGCGCGTAGGTCCGCCGCCAGGTTTCGTGCCCGTCGGCGTCAGTTTTGACCAGCAAAGAGCCTTGTTCCAAAGCGATACTCGTCCAGCCCGCCAGCGCGTACCCGCCGTCGGAAGTGCGGATCAGCGCGGTGGCTTCGCCGATATTGCCGGTGGCGTACGGCCGGCTCCACAGCAGGGCACCGCTGGCACCGACTTCCAACATCAGGAAATCGGCACCACCGGACGCATAAACGGTGGATCCCGCCAGGACAAAATTCCCGTCATCATTCCCGACCATGTCATGGCAGCGCCATTCGGCAGCATTCCCACCGTAAAAACCGCTCCACAGCGAATCCCCCTGGCTGTCCGTGCGCAGCAGGAACGCGCGGTCTCCGGAAATCGATCCCCCGCCGTTCGTCCCCGCCAGGGCGTAGCCGTTGTCCAGCGGCGCCACCGCCCAGCCTTCATCCATGCCCTCCACGGTGAAGACTTTTTGCCATTCCATTATCCCGGCGGCGGAAAGCTTCACCAACAGGGGATCGGCCTGTTCCGGCGCGCCGGCGGGGTAATGGGCGCCGCCGACGATGTAACCGCCGTCCGCCGTGGGTTGGACGTCCGCCCCCCAGCCGACGTCCAGGGTCAGCTCCCACTGCAAGGTCCCTTGGCTGTCGGTCTTGCCCGCCCAGAAGGCGACGTCATTGGCATTGACTTCCTGCGACCCGGTGAAGACAAAGCCGCCATCCTCGGTCTGCCGCACGCACTGGATCGTGCCCCTCATCTCCGGATGATAGATCTTCGTCCACAAGGTGTCGGGCGGGGTGATGGGGCCACCGCCGGTGGGGGAATCGTCCGAACAGGAGAGCAGCAGCCCCGCCAGGGCCGGGAGAGCGACGATGAGGACGCGCTTCATGGGACCTCCACGGTAGAAGGCTTCAGGGTGCCGCTTTACGCCGCGCGTTTCTCCACCGTGACGGCCGCTTCGCCGCAGGCCGCGGAAAGCTGGATTCCGGCCCCCACCAGGCACCACAGCAGCAGGGCGGTCTCGGCGTCCGCCTGGAAGTCCTGGAACAGCCCGCCGAAGAGCAGCAGCAACACCGCGCCCAGGAAACCGAGGAACCGGTCCCGCTCCTCCCCCCGGGATCTCCAGGCCGAGAGCGCCAACTGCAGGACGATGTACCCCCACAGAAAAGCGAACAGGGCCGTCCCCAGCAGGCCGTTCTCGGTCAGGTTGGTGAGCAGGTCGTTATGGGCGCCGGCGGTGGAGCTGTAGTTATCGTACGGATCGCCGTAAAGCTGGAAGGCGGGCGGCCAGTTGTCGCCCCCCACGCCCAGCAGGGGGAAATGGCGGAAGATGGTCCAGGCGCTGTGCCAGAGATGGAGGCGGGTGTCGTCGCCCTGGGAGACGGTTTGATCCTGGGACATCCCCACGCCGCGCAGGAAGCGTTCCCCGGCGGTGTCGAAGATGGTGGAGGGGAGCAGGGCCAGGGCCAGCAGCAGGACCAGGGCGGCGATCTTCAGGCGGCGCGACCCGAAGGCCAGCAGCAGCAGGCCGCACCCGGCCAGCCCCAGCATGATGGAGCGGGCCATGGCGGTCAGCACCGCCACGGTGCCGGCCAACGCCAGCAGGCCCGACTTGACCGGCCGGTGAGCGTAGGAACTCAAGACCACGGGAACGGCCATCCCCACCAGCCCGGCGAAGGTGAGATGCAGTTCCTGGAAGCCGGTAGCGTGCCAGCGATCCAGCAAATCGGCCAGCACCTTGCCCCGCACCGGGTCCCAGCCGGTGAAATGCTGGTACAGGCCATACCCGGCCAGCGCCACCAGCAGGACGGCCACCGCCTGCAGGGATCGTTGCAGGCGGCGCAGATCCGCGCCCAGGACCAGCCCGGGGAGGATTGCCAGCATGGTGGAGCGTCCTTCCAGCCAGGCGGCCCAGTGGCTGCCGAAGGGGGATAACGCCACCGCCGCCAGCGTGGCCACCAGATAAAGGCCCGCCAGCAGTCCCAGGTGGCGCACCGGCCGGGGGACCGCCGGGCGGAACACCAGCCAACCCAGAATTATGGGCGCCAGCAACAGGTTGGCGGCGCCCAGGGACACCAGCAAAACCGCCGGCCAGGCAATGCACAGCCCGGCCCATACCCGGTACAGGGCGGGCGCGGGAACCGCGGCGGGGGACCGCGGAAAAGCGGCGGGATCGCTCATGTGGGATCCTTTTGCCGGAATCAGGCCCGGCGGTACTGGGCCACGCCGATTTCGTAGTAGTTCTGCCCGTGGCAGTCCTGGGCTACGATGGCGGGAAAGTCCACCACTTCCAGGCGGCGGATGGCTTCGGCGCCCAGATCCTCGTAGGCCACCACCTCGGCTTTCTTGATGGACCGGGCGATCAGCGCGGCGGCGCCGCCGGTGGCGGCGAAGTACACCGCTTTGTGCTGGATCATGGCGTCCAACACGTCCTTGCCGCGCACGCCTTTGCCGATCATCCCCTTCAGGCCCAGGGCAATCAGGGTGGGGCTGTAGGCGTCCATGCGGTAGGAGGTGGTCGGCCCGGCCGAGCCGATGGGCTGCCCCGGCTTGGCCGGCGAGGGGCCCATGAAGTAGATGGTCTGCCCCTGGATCTCTATGGGCAGCGGTTCGCCCTTGGCCACCAGGTCGCACAGCCGCTTGTGGGCGGCGTCGCGAGCCGAGTAGATGACGCCGGTGATCAGGACCTTGTCCCCGGCATGCAAACTCTCCACGACCTCGTTGGTCAGGGGAGTGGTGAGGCGTTTGACGTCGGCACTCATGTATGACTCCCGATTTTGTCCTATGATAGCGGAATCAAACTAAGAACTAAAAACTAAGAACTAATAATTTTACTGCTATTCTGATTTTTTTTGATAGTGATTAAACTGGCGACGATCATTTTAGTAATCTCTTCGCATTCCGTTAGCATTGGCGCGAGACGATCCTTTGGGAAGCATTCTGTTGCTGAAAGAAGACGCAGCCAACAATGCGTCTCGCGTGCTTCTTTCAAACAAATATGATATTTAGCGATGAAATCTGCCTTACTCTGCGCACCCTTGGCTTCATGGATATTGGCTCCTATCGAAGTACCAGAGCGCATAAGCTGGTTACTCAACGCTTTCAGGTTCTTATGATGATCTTGAATGGTACAGCACAACTTCACAATTCGCGTCGCGAAAAGGAATGTTCTCTCCGCCAGATCTGTAGAACTTTGATTCTCCATCTCTGACTACCAGATTTAGATATTCGTTCTTAGTTATTAGATTTTAGATTCGAAGGCGGTTTTCAGCCTTCGCCACCCTTCATGCAGGCTTTCCGACACCACCTTGGTGTCCGCGACCACGGGCATGAAGTTGGTGTCGCCGCTCCAGCGGGGGACGATATGCAGGTGCAGGTGGTCTTCCACCCCCGCGCCGGCCACCCGCCCCAGGTTGGCCCCGATGTTGAAGCCGTGGGGGTGCATGACCTCGCGCAGCACTTCCACGCAGAGCTGCACCTGGGCGGCCCCTTCCTGCAGTTCTTCGGGAGTGAGTTCGGCCAGGTCGCCCACGTGGCGGTAGGGGGCGACCATCAGGTGGCCGTTGTTGTAGGGGTAGAGGTTCATGATCACGAAGCAGTGGCGGCCCCGGTACAGCACCAAATTCTCCTCACCGTCCGGCTGGCGTGGATTCTCGCACAGGAAACAGCCTGTCTCTTCGCCTCGCGAGGCGGCTTCGATGTACTTCATGCGCCAGGGAGCCCACAGCCGGCCTTCCTGGATCTTGCCCAGGTCCTCGCAGGGATCGGGGCGGAGGGTATCGTTCTTCTCGTTCATGGTCGTGAGGCTTCCAGGGGGGATTTGCGGGTCAGCCGGTACAACGCCACGGGTTCCCCGGTGTAATAGTTATGGAAGACGTCCCAGGTGCGGACCGGCTCCACAGTCCCGTACCGTTCCAGGACGGAACGGATGGGGGCCTCGATGCCGCCCAGGGTGACGTAGTAGTCCGGCCGGTACCGTTCCAGGCGGGCCGGCAGACTTGATTTCCAGGTGTAGTGATCATTCAGCGAGAGCAGCCCGGTACCCAGGGAGAGGCTGTTGGCGAAATGCCCCAGGATCACGGGGTTTTCCCGGCCGTCCTGCCTAACCAGGCCGTGCAGCTCGCGCATCATGCTCGCCCAACTGTATTGCGGGTGGCGCAGGTAGTCTACGGCGCGCCCGCCGCTGACCGCCAGGGCCAGGATCACCACTCCGGCCAGCAGTCCCGCCGCGCCGCGGCGGCCGGACCGGGCCAGGTGCTCGATCATCAGCCCCAGCAGGAGGCCCACCGGCGCCGCCAGCACCAGGTAAAAGCGGGCCGGGGCGTAGTTCTGGGTGGCCAGGGTGGCCAGGTAGGCGGCGATCCACACGACGGAGATCCAGAACAGCGGATGGCGCCGTAACTTTCCGCCGACCACCAGGACTCCCGCCGCGCCCAGCAGGGCCAGGGGGTAGAGCACCGGGTCGAACTGCCGGCCGTACCAGATGATTCTGACCAGGGCGCGCCCCAGGTCCCAAAGTCCGCCCTGGGTGCGCAGCAGGACGTTGGTCATGAAGTACGTCTGGTAGTCCGGCAGGTGGCCCCGCACCAGGACAAAGTAGTAGGCCAGCAGGCCCAGCCCCGTCAGGGCGCAAAACAAGCCGGCCTGGGCCAGGCGCCGGGTCAGCGGCTCCGGACGCCACAGCAGCACCAGGAGGATCACCGGCAGGGCGAATCCGGCGGCAGTCTTGGTCAGCAGGGCCAGGAGGAAGGCCGCTGCGGCTAAAACTGTCCCGGTGGCGCCGCCGCGCGCCGCCGCCAGCAGGCCCAGGACCACGAACAGGGTCATGGGGACTTCCAGCAGCGCCAGGCGGCTGAAGGCGAAGGCGTTGAAATTCACCGCCATCACCAGCAGTGCGATCAGCGCAGTAACCGGCCCCGCCCAGCGCCGCGCCAGAGCCCACACCGCCGCCATCAGCAACAGGTAAAGGATTACCGAGGTCAGCCGGGCGTGCCCCAGGGACAACCCCAGCGCCTTGAAGGTGACTGCCTGGATCAGGGGGTAGACAGGCAGGTTGACGGCCGGGTTGAAGTCCCCTTCCAGGCGCCATTGCCCGGTGGTGACCCAGCGCACCGCGGCGCTGGAATAGGCCCCCTCGTCGGTGTACAGATCCCCGGAACCGGATACCCCCGGGGGGAAATCCGCCTCCAGGTGCACGAACCGCAGCCCGGCGAACAGGATAATGACGAGAGCGGCGAGGGTGACCCCCGCCGCCTTCATCGTGAGGAACCTGTGTGCCGGATGGGGTGTGGCTGCCATGCGAAAGTGTGATCCGTTACAGCGATCCCTCTTCCCGGCGGGACTCGTAATCGGCCACCAGCTTGTCCTGCACTTCGTGCGGCACCGGCTCGTAGTGGCTGAACTTCATGCGGAAGAGGCCGCGCCCGGAAGTCATGGAACGCAGGGTGATGGAGTAGTTGTGTAATTCCGCCAGGGGCACCTTGGCCTTGATGATCTGGAACTTGCCCTCGTGGTCCATGCCCTGGATCTTGCCCCGGCGGCCGGAAATGTCGCCCATCACGTCGCCCATATACTCTTCGGGCACCGTGACCTCGATGTCGTAGATCGGCTCCAGGATGACGGGATTGCAGTCCTTGAAGATCTTCTTGAAGCCCATGGAAGCGGCGATTTTGAAGGCCATTTCCGATGAGTCCACATCATGGTAGGAGCCGTCATACAGGGTGGCCTTGACGTCCACCACGCGGTTGCCGGAGATGACCCCTTCTTCCATGGCCGCCCGGATGCCCTTTTCCACCGCGGGGATGAAACGGCCCGGGACGACGCCGCCGACGATGCCGTCAACGAATTCCAGGTTGTCCTGGGAGCCGCGGGGCAGCGGTTCCAGGCGCAGCCAGACGTCGCCGAACTGACCGCGGCCGCCGGTTTGCTTCTTGTGCCGGCCCTGGCCCTCGGCCGATTTGCGGATGGTCTCCCGGTAGGGGATGCCCGGAGCTTCCGTCTCCACGTCCACGCCGTATTTGTCCTTCAGGCGCTTCAGGATGATGTTCATCTGCAGCTCGCCTTGGCCGGCCACGATGGTCTGCTTCAGCTCGGGGTCGTAGGAGGCGACGAAGGAGGGGTCCTCCTCGTGCAGGGCGTGCAGGGCCACGCTGAGCTTCTCTTCGTCGCCCTTGGCCTTGGGCTGGACGGCGGTGCGGTGTACCGGATCGGGCACGGTAAGGGGCAGCAAGATAAGGGGATCACGGGCGTCGCACAGGGTGTCGCCGGTATGGGTGTTCTTCAGCTTCACCAGGGCGGCGATATCCCCTGTGACGGCGTGATCCACGGTCTTGCGGTTCTTGCCGCTCACCTGGTAGATCTGGCCGACTTTCTCCGTGATCTTGCGGTTGGCGTTGTACACCTCGCCGCCCGACTTCAGTTCGCCGGAGAAGACCCGGAAGAAACTCATTTCCCCCAGGTGCTGTTCGCTGACGGTCTTGAACACGAAAGCGGTGACGGCGGCACCGCCGGGAGCGCGGGTCACTTCCTGGGTGGAATCGGGGCGTACCCCGGTGACGGCGGGGTGCTGATCCGGGGTGGGGAACATGTCCACCACCACCTGCAGAAGACGGTCTACGCCGGCCGGCCAGTAGGCGGCGCCGCACAGTACCGGGTGGATGGTCCCGGCGGCGAAGCCCTTGGCCAGGCCCTGCGCCATCTGTTCGGGGGTTAACTCACCGGCCTCAAAATAGGCGTTCATCAGGTCGTCGTCAGTCTCAGCCACGGACTCCATCAGGACCATGCGCAGCTCGTCTGCGCGATCCTGGGCCGCGGCGGGGATGTCCTCCACCTGGGCTTCTTTCTGGCCCGGCTTGTAGGTCAGCAGCTTGCCCTTCAGCAGATCCACGATCTGGCCGAAGCCGGGGCCTTCCCCCAGCGGGAACTGCAACGGCACGACCTTGTTGCCGAATACCTCTTTCAGGGACGCCAAAGCCTTGTCGAAGGAGACGTGCTCCTTGTCCAGGCGGTTGATGAAGAGAGCCCGGGGGGTCTGCTGTTCCTGGGCGTACTTCCATACCAACTCGGTGCCCACTTCCGGGCCGGTCAGGCCGTCCACCACCACCACCGCGGCGTCCACCACGCGCAGGGCGGCACGCACTTCCACGGCAAAATCGCTGAACCCGGGGGTGTCCACCAGGTTGATCTTGGCTCCGGAATAGTGTCCGTACAGGGGAGTGGCGGAAATCGAAATCTGCCGCTCTATCTCATCCTTCTGGTAATCCGAGGCAGTGTTGCCTTCTTCCACACGGCCGAGGCGGTCGACCGCTCCCATGACGTAGAGCATGGCTTCCGCCAGGGAGGTCTTTCCCGCCCCGGAATGTCCAATCAGGGCGAGGTTACGGATGGTTTCACTCGGCAAGGGGGTTCCTCCTTGGTTAATCAGACATGAAGTAAGAAAATACGAAAATTAAAGGGGCAAATCAAGGCGAAAATGGGCGATGTCCGTTGCGTAGGGCCGTCATCATCGAAACAACGCGCGCGCGAGGCTTCTACACGGAAACCCGCCGCGGCGGCAGATGGTTCCGGGGCTCAGGGCGGGGAAAGACCGTCGCGACGCCTCCCCCGGCAGAGCCGCGGAGGAATATCTTCCGGCATTTCCGTCAGGAACGGTATAAAATTTCGTTTACTCCAAAAAATACTTGACATGCGCCTGTTTTTGTATTATATTATCTCCGGTTGCCCAGTGTTTCACCTCACACCACAACCATTGCCCGGCATTTCTCGTGCGCCCGTTTGGTCCCATTTTTGGGGATGGCGACATCCCTGAAGCATGCGGCTCCAATTGCCCCTTTTGACTTTTCCTCCCAACAGCTCACCTCTCTATTCAACCCGGTACACCGCTTTGCGGAGGCTTTCGGGAATCCGGTTTCATCCGACCGGCTGCAGATGAAACCGCCCCGCCTGCCGCTGTTGCGCCAGGATGGAAGGTCCTGTCTTTCCCGGGACTCTCTCTCCGCCGGCTGTCCGGGTCGGATTGCCGCCGGCGTGGCTTCCCTCGCCACGCCCCGGTTCGACAGGGAAGAGGATCACCGCGGGGGTGTTCCGCCGCCGATCGTTGCGCGATGCGGCCCCGCGCCGAAAAGTCAAAGGTCATTAACGCAGGGAATCACCTCATGGGAATACCGGGGAACTTGACCTCAGGGACCGAACCGTCCCGTTCCAGCGAACTGGAAAAGCTGGGATTCCGCCTGACCGGGTTCCGCGACTGGCCCGTCGTCCGGGCGTTGCACACGCTGGCCGGCCTGGGCTTCCGGTCGGTGGAACTGTCGCTGGATCATCCCGAACTGGATCCGGAGACCCTCACCGGGGAGCAGATCACGCGGGTCCAGGCCGCGCTGGCCGATTACCGCCTGCGCTTGAGCGCCGTCGCCTACCATCCCGTCTCGGACTGCGTGGACACTGCCTTCCGGCGCCAAAAGCGAGCCTTGGCCGTGGCCCGGGAATTCGGCGCTTCGGCGCTGGTGGCCGGGGGAGTCGCCTCCGCCCGGGATTCCCAGGGTACCGCCGGCCTGAAGGCCCTGGAAGACCTGGTGCTGGCCGCCGAAGGCGCCGGCCTCACCGTGGCCCTGGAACCGGCTCCGGACACGGTCCTGGACGGGATGTACGAATTCGCCAACCTGGCCCGGCGCCTGGCCGGTCTGCCCGTAAGCCTGACGCTCAACCTGGGCCACGTGGCCTTGACCGAGGGGGAATCCCCCGAAGTCATCGAGGAATGGTGCTCCTTCATCACCCAGGTGCATGTGCATGACGTGATCCGCCCCGACCCCACCCACCTGCTGCCCGGCGACGGCCACCTAGACCTGCTGCGCCCGATACAGAAGCTGCGCGAATGCGGATATACCGGCGACCTGACGCTGGACCTGTACGATATCGCCGCCGCGCCCGACGAGTGGGCGGCCAGGGCCATGGAGCGGTGCCGGGGGTTGTTCGGGTAGGGAAGCGAAAGAAAGTAAGATTGGAATAGGGCGGGGTTGTCATCCCGCCCTATGATTTTTGGCGTTCATGCCGCAGGAAATCCGATTCGAAGGGGCCTCCCACGTGGACCGCTGTAAAGTGCTCCATCGTTGCCGGATTGCGGTATCCCTCGCATGGGAAGATTTTCGGAGGGCCGCGATGGAGCACCACCCGTTGATCCCCGTGTGATGCCCTCCGTCAGAGCCCGAATCCCGGCCTGCCATTTCCTGGAACTCCCCACCCGTTGGGCCGTATTACCTGTAGCCATTGAATCATTTGCAAAAGACCCATGCCCACACTCTACCTGATTGACGGTTCGGCCATCGCCTACCGTTCGCATTTCGCCTTCAGCCGCACTCCCCTGACCAGCCCCACGGGCGAGCCTACCGGGGCCATCTTCGGCACCGCTTTGTTCCTGAATTCGCTCCTGGGGCGGCCCGACCTGTCCCACGCGGCCTGCGTCTTCGACGCCCGGGGACCCACCTTCCGCCACGACCTGTTTTCCGACTACAAGGCCACCCGCCAGAAGATGCCGGATGAATTGGCCATGCAACTGACCGGCATCCGCGAACTGGCGGAGGCGCTGGGACTGCCGGTCCTGGAGATGCCGGGATACGAGGCCGACGACGTCATCGCCACCCTGGCGACCCAGGCGGCCAAGCGGGGCTTCGACGTCTTCATCGTCTCCGGGGACAAGGATTTCGGACAGTTGGTCAACGACCGCATCCGCCTGATGACGCCCCGCAGCGGCGGAGACATGGAGGTAATAGACGCCGCCGGAGTGGAGAAGAAGTGGGGCGTGCCGCCGGACAAGATCGTGGATTTCATGGGCCTGATGGGGGACTCGTCCGACCACGTGCCGGGGGTGCCCAAGGTGGGGGAAAAGACCGCCGCCGAGCTGATCGCCCGCTTCGGGTCGCTGGATGAAACCCTGGCCCGCGCCGCCGAAGTGGCCAAGCCGGTGCTGCGCCAGAACCTGCTCGACTTCGCCGATCAAGCCCGGCTCTCCCGGCAACTGGTGACCCTGGACTGCGGCGTGCCTCTGCCCCTGGATCCGGACCGCCTGGACCGCAAGCCGGCCGACCTGGCCCGGTTGATGGACCTTTACCGCCGCTACGGCTTCCACAGCCTGATGGAGAAGCTGGAAGTGGCCCCCCGCGCCGAAGCCGCCCTGGACCACCAGGCGGTCATCACTCCCGAACGCCTGGAAAAGCTGCTGCACTACCTGCGCCGGGGCAATCCCCTGTCGGTGGACCTGGAAACCACCAGCATAGACCCCATGCAATCCGAAATCGTGGGGCTCTCCTTCGCGGTGGAAGAGAACGAGGCTTTCTGGATTCCCGCCTGCGCCGGATTCTTCCCCCAGGCCGACGATACCCTGCGCCGCCTGGGCGAACCGGTGCCCGCGGAGACCGCCTGGGTGCTGCAGAAGCTGCGCCCCATCCTGGAAGATCCCAAGATCCGCAAGACCGGGCAGAACCTGAAGTTCGATGCCCTGGTGCTGCGTTGCCACGGCCTCGAGCTGAAGGGCATGGTCTTCGACACCATGATCGCCAGCTACCTGATTGACCCTTCCCGGCGGCAGCACAACCTCGATTCCATCGCCCTGGAATACCTGAATTTCAAGAAAATCCCCATCAGCGACCTGATCGGCAGCGGGCGCAAGCAGATTTCCATGCGCGAGGTGCCGCTGGAAAAGATCACCGGGTACGCCTGCGAGGACGCCGACGTGGCCCTGCGCCTGACCCGCCTGCTGGGGGAAAAAATCGAGCAGGGCGGGTTCGGCAGGCTGCTGCGCGACCTGGAGCTGCCCCTGGTGCCGGTGCTGGCGGACATGGAATACCACGGGATGGCCCTGGACCTGGATCTGCTGGCGGCCATGTCGGTGGACATGAGCGCCCGGCTGGACCAGTTGACCGATGACATTTACCGCCTGGCGGGCCTCGAGTTCAACATCAATTCCACCCAGCAACTGGCCCACATCCTGTTCGACAAGTTGCAACTGAAGCCGGTCAAGCGGACCAAGACCGGCTTTTCCACCGACGTGGAGGTGCTGGAAAAGCTGGCGGTTCAGGATCCCCTGCCCCGCGCCCTGCTGGAATACCGCCAGATCCAGAAACTGAAGTCCACCTACGTGGACGCCCTGCCGCGCATGGTCAACCCCCGCACCGGCCGGGTGCACACCTCCTTCAATCAGACGGTGACGGTCACCGGGCGGCTGTCCAGTTCCGACCCCAACCTGCAGAACATCCCCATCCGCACCGACGAGGGAGGGGCCATCCGCCGGGCCTTCATTCCCGGGCGGGATACGCAGGTAATCCTGTCGGCGGACTATTCCCAGATCGAGCTGCGGCTCATGGCCCACATCAGCGGGGACCGGGAGTTGATTTCCGCCTTCCACGAGGGGCGGGACGTCCATACCACCACCGCCGCCCGCCTGATGCGCGTGCCGGAAAGCGAGGTCACCCCGGAAATGCGCCGCTCGGCCAAGGCCATCAACTTCGGGGTCATCTACGGCATGAGCGACTATGGACTGTCGGAACGCCTGGGCATTCCCCTGGACGTGGCGCGGCAGTTTCGCCAGCAGTACTTCGACACCTACCCCGGAGTGCGCGCCTACATGGAAGAGACTGTGGCCCGGGCCCGCCGGGACAAGAAGGTGACCACCCTGCTGGGCCGCCACCGCCTGCTGCCGGACATTGACGCCAAGACTCGCCCGGTGCGGGAATTCGCCGAACGCACCGCCATCAACACCCCCATCCAGGGGTCGGCGGCGGACATGATCAAGCTGGCCATGATCCGCCTGCACGACCGCCTGAAGAAACTGGAGTCGCCCCTGTTTCCCCCGCCGGCCCGCATGATCCTGCAGGTGCACGACGAACTGGTCTTTGAAGTGGAGCGCGAGGCGCTGCCCGAGGTCATCAAGCTGGTGCGCGGAGAGATGGAGGGGGCCATGGATCTGAAGGTGCCCATCGTGGCCGACGTGGGGGTGGGCGCCAACTGGCTGGAAGCGCATTGAGGGCGGCCGGCAACCGGCATGCCGAGGACCGGCAAAACCGCGTCATGGCGCGCGCCGGCTCAGTTCCGGGCGTGACCAGACGCTTCTCGCCCCCCTGAAACGTCCTTCCGCCAGTCAGATTTCGCTCGATCTGGGCGCGGTAGTCTCGCCATCCGGGAACCATCCCTCAGGGACCATGGCGCGGAGGGTGGAGCGGGGCAATGGTGTGAGGTACCGTTAACCTTCTCCCGGTAGTATACAAGTAGCCAATATTCATCTCGAACAACCCCATGACCGCACCAATTCTCATCGTCGGCCTGGGCAACCCCCTGATGGGGGACGAAGGCGCGGGCTGGCACCTGGTCCAGCGGCTGCAGAGCGACTCCCGGCGTCCAGCACAGGCCGAGGTCACCTTCGGCGGAACCGACCTGCTGGCTCTGGCCGGCCGCCTGGAAGGCCGCCGCGCCGTCATCCTGACCGACGCCGCCCTGGACCCCAACCATCCCGGGCGCCTCACCATCCACGATAACGACTTCTCCGCCCTCTCTACCGACCAGGGCCACGCCCACCATCTGTCCCTGGTGCAATCCATCGAACTGCTCCGCACTCTTAATCCCACCCTGGCCTCCACCCGCTTCGTGCTCCTGACCATCGGCGTCGCCGCGGCCCAGTTTGCCGGCGAGCTGTCGCCGGAAGTCCATGCCGCCCTGCCCCGGGCGGTGGGAGAGATCCTGCGCCTGGCGGAAACGCTTTAAATTAATCGATAGCTTAAAGCTGTAAGCTGTAAGCGGAGTGCTTATCGCTGCTTGGCGCTCTCTGCGGCTTTGCGGTGAATTCTGTTCCTGCCTGAAAATTTCGAAAATTTCCTTGACTTTCGGCTCCGGTGAGTGTATATTATAGTCGAATCGTACTCCTATTGTAGTACAATCCACCCTCATCCTCCTTCCGGGGATCGTTTCACGGAGGTCACACCATGCGCAGGATTCTGTTCATACTGCTGACCGGGGCCGCGGTGCTGGCCCTGGCGGGCGCACCGTCCCGGGCGCAGAAGCCGGTCCGTACCCTGATCCTGGGCGCCTACACCGTGCCCAAGGAAGCCTACCAGCGGGAGATCATCCCCGCCTTCCAGGCGTACTGGAAACAGAAGACCGGACAAGAGGTGAAATTCGAGGAGTCCTACCAGGCGTCCGGAGCCCAGGCACGGGCCATCGTGGGCGGGTTCGAAGCCGACGTGGCCGCCCTGTCCCTGGACGGCGACCTGGACAAGGTGGCCCGGGCCGGCCTGATCACTCACAACTACCGGGACAACCCGCAGAAGGGAATGGTCACCCAATCGGTGGTGGTCATCGGCTACCGGCCGGGCAACCCCAAGAAGATCCGGGACTGGGAGGATCTGGGCGAACCGGGCCTGGAAATCATCTACCCCAATCCCAAGACGTCGGGCGGGGCCATGTGGTGCGTCAACGCCATCTACGGCGCGGGGCTGAAGTACAGCGAAGCCAATGACGGCCAGGCCAATTCCGACTACGCCTTCAAGCTGCTGCAGCGCATCCAGCACAATGTCAAGGTCATGGACAAGTCGGGCCGGGAATCGGTGACCACCTTCGAACGGGGCGTCGGCGATGCCATCGTCACCTACGAAAACGAGGCCCTGCTGCGGCAGATGGAAGGCCGCGATTTCCCCTTCATCGTGCCCCGGGCCACCATCCTGATCGAAAATCCGATCGCCGTGGTAGACCGCAATGTGGACAAGCACGGCACCCGCGACCTGGCGGAAGCCTTCGTGGAATTCTGCCGAACCGAACCGGCGCAGCGGTCCTTCGCCAAGTTCGGCCTGCGGCCGGTGCTGCCCCGGATCGCCGCGGAATTCGCCCAGAAGTTCCCGGTGCCCGAGATGCTCTTCGACATGAGCTTCCTGGGGGGCTGGGAGGGGGTGGAGAAGACCATCTACGGCCCCGACGGCGCCTGGACCCGGTCGCTGGAAACCGCGGCGGGGAAATAAGGCATGAAGGTCCAGGGGGGATCCGTATTGGGCAGCGGAGCGCTGCTGAAGACCGCGACCTTCTCCTATGTGGGTCTCCTGGTCATCCTGCCGCTGCTGGCCATCAGCATATCGGCCCTGGGGCAGGGGCTGGGGAGTATCGTCGCTGACGTGACGCAACCGCAAGCCTGGTTTGCCCTGAAGCTGACCTTCGCGTGCGCCTTCGCCATGGCCCTGATCAACGCCGTCACGGGACTGGCCATGGCCTGGGTCCTGGTGCGCTATGACTTCCCCGGCAAGCCGGTGATCAATTCCCTGATTGATCTGCCCTTCGCTCTGCCGACCAACGTCACCGGGCTCATGTTGGTGGTGCTGTACGGGCCGGTCAGCGCCATCGGGCAGTTCCTGAAGGCTCACGGCATCGAGATCATCTACGCCCAGGCGGGGATTGTGCTGGCCCTGTTGTTCGTGACCTTCCCCTTCGTGGTGCGGGCCGTGCAACCGGTGTTGATGGAGCTGGACAAGGATATCGAAGAGGCCGCCGCCACCCTGGGAGCGGGGCGCTTTCGCACCTTCCGCAAGGTGGTGCTGCCGCACCTGCTGCCTTCCGTGCTGACCGGCGTGGCCCTGGCCTTTTCCCGCGCCCTGGGGGAATTCGGGTCGGTGGTGGTGGTGGCGGGCAACATCCCCCTGAAGACGCAGGTGGCGCCGGTGTTTATCTACGGGGAGATCGAGAGCTACAATCCCCGGGGGGCGCTGGCGGTGTCGCTGGTGCTGCTGCTGAGCTCCCTGGCTATTTTAATCCTGTTGAACGTGCTGCAACGCTGGGGGAGGGAACGTGGAACATAGCCTGACGCAACCGATGGTGCAGGTGCGCCCGGCCGCCCGAAGGCTCCCCTGGGGACGCTGGACGCTGACCGGCGGGACTTTGGGGTGGTTCGCCCTCCTGGTGCTGTTTCCCGTCGGCGCGCTGGTAGTGGAGGCGTTCCAAGCCGGACCCCTGGCCTTCCTGCAGGGCCTGCAGGGGGAAGCCGCGGCCAAGGCCTTCCGGCTGACCCTGTGGACCACCATCCTGGCGGTGGCGATCAACACGGTCATGGGGCTGGCGTTGGCGGTGCTGCTGGTGCGGCACAAGTTCCCCGGCAAGACCCTGTTCGACGGCATCGTGGATCTGCCCTTCGCCGTGTCGCCGGTGGTGGCGGGATTCATGTTCATCGTGCTGTTCGGGCCGCAGGGAATCCTGGGCAGATGGTTTGAAGCCGGCGGCGTGAAGATCATCTTCGCCCTGCCGGGCATCGTCTTCGCCACCCTGTTCGTGACGCTGCCGTTCGTCACCCGGGAAGTGGTCCCCGTGCTGCGGGAAATGGGCCGCGAGCCGGAAGAGGTGGCCGCCACCCTGGGCGCGGGCCGCTGGCTGACCTTCTGGAGGGTGACTTTGCCGACCATCCGCTGGGGGTTGATCTACGGGATCACCCTGACCACCGCCCGGGCCCTGGGGGAATTCGGCGCCGTGCTGGTGGTCAGCGGCAACATCATCAAGCGCACCCAGACCGCCACCCTGCACATTCACCAGGAGTTCACCGACTTCAATTACCAGGGGGCGTTCTCCGCGTCGCTGGTGCTGGGCGGGATCTCCTTCGTGTTGCTGCTGCTGACGGAGCTGTGGAAGAAGCGGCAGGAGAAACGGTAAAAACAAATCACCACAGAGACACAGAGAACACAGAGAAAAAGAATATTTCACGCAAAGCCGCAGAGACGCAGAGAAAAGAATCCGGAAGCAAAGGCGTCAGGAGCCAGGTGTCAGGAGATCCGATCCCGAAGGGATCGAATGTGGGTAGCCCCGGGTGAAACCCAGGGTTGAGGAATCTCCCCCTCCTCCTCTTCTTTTCGACCCTGAAGGGGTCGAACAAAATCAGCGGAATCAGCTCTTCAACGGTTCTGAGGATGAAAAACCGCCGCCAGGAATCGCTATTCTGACGGGTTGACGAAATGCCTGAAAGCCAACTTTGCTGGCATATACTGATTCCCTGCGCTCGTTGACCCGCTTCAATCCTGGCGGCAACATTGATACGTGTTGACGTGGTACGTGTAACATGGAAACGTGGTAACGTGCCAACAACTTTCCAACTTACTAACTTTCCAACTCCTACCATGGGCATCGCGGTACAGAACCTCAGCAAGCGCTTCGGCGACTACGTCGCCGTGGACGACGTCAGCTTCGAAGTGGAGCAGGGCCGGCTGGTGGCGCTCTTAGGCCCCAGCGGATCGGGCAAGTCCACCATCCTGCGCATCATTGCCGGCCTGGAAGAGCCCGACGGCGGCGCAGTCTACCTGACCGGCGAAGAGGCCACCCGGCTGCCCACCCAGAAGCGCAACGTCGGCTTCGTCTTCCAGCATTACGCCCTGTTCAGGCACATGACGGTGCGGCGCAACATCGCCTTCGGGCTGGAAGTGCAGAAGCGGCCCAAAGACGAAATCCGGCAGCGGGTGGACGAGCTGCTCCGGCTGGTGAAGCTGGAAGGCTATGGGGACCGCTACCCCTCACAACTGTCCGGCGGGCAGCGGCAGCGCGTGGCCCTGGCCCGGGCGTTGGCGCCCAAGCCCCGCGTCCTGCTGCTGGACGAGCCCTTCGGCGCGCTGGACGCCAAGGTGCGGCAGAACCTGGCCGCCTGGCTGCGCGACCTGCACCACGAGGTGCAGGTCACCAGCATCTTCGTGACTCACGACCAGGAGGAGGCCATCGAAATTTCCGACCGCATCGTGGTCTTGAACCGGGGGCGGGTGGAACAGATCGGCCGGCCCGAAGAGATTTACGACCGCCCGCGGACCAAGTTCGTGGCCAGCTTCATCGGGCACGCCAATGTGATCGAAGCCCTGGCCCAGGGCGGCCGGGTGACGGCCGGGCCGCAGGCGCTGGAGCTCCCCCTGGCGGAATCCACAGCCCGCTCCGGCGAGGCAGTGGTGCTGGTGCGGCCGGAGGACATCCTGCTGTCCCGCACCCCCAACGGCGGGCTGCAGGGACAGATCGTGGGGGTGCGCTACCGGGGGGACGTCTACGAGTTGACCCTGGAGATGGGCGGAATCCCCCTGCGGGTGGTCGAAGAGAAGGACCGCTTCGCGCAGGAAGGGTGGAACCTGGGGCAGGAGGTGGGAGTGCAGTTTTCCCGCTACAAGTACTTCCACGCCGAGGAGGGGCACGGGGCGATTCGGGAAAGACTCCGGAGTCTGGGATACATTGAATGATTTGCCTCGTATAACAGCCAGAGCGGTTCTCTGACAGAGGAAGTCCGGATGATGGTGAAGTTGGTTTGACTGGTGCGTGGAGGCGCCATGAAAACGCGACAATGCCAGGGACTGAAATGCGCCGTGATCTGCGCTTGGCTGTGGCTTTCAGGGCTGCTGCTGATGGGTAGGATCATGGGCAGTCTGGGTGAATTTGTCCCGAATGTGGCTCAACCTGCTTCCAGCACGGAAGCATCGGGCACTTTGCAGGTTTTCTTCCTCTTTTACACGGGCATCTGTGTGGCGTTGTACTTCCTGTGGCGGCGGGTCAGTCTACTGAACGCCGGACCCGCCCCCCGGACGTCCACCGCCGGGGATCATCTTGAACCATGAACCTTCGACACGCGAAAGCGCCGGAACCTTCCGGCGCTTTTGTGCTCCAGCCCCTCCTTGCGCCGGATTTCACGCGGAGGAGCAGAATTCCCTTGACTTGGGGGGGGAATTTTTGTACAATGAGGTATTGACATTTTCTGCCGCTTTGACGGCCGCCACCTATCCGCGGGAGAGACCATGAGTTCGATCGACCGGCGAAATTTCCTCAAGCTGACTGCCAGCGCCGCGGCGCTGCTGGGGTGGCCGCTCGGATCGAAATACCTGGGCGCGGCCAAGCGGGAACTGTTGGACCCCACCCGCGATCCCCTCGTGCCGGTGGTGCGCGACACCGCTGCCCACACCGGGTCCACCATCAACGGCGGCATCGTCCAGGGGATGATTGACGAAGCCGTCCGCCGCCTGACCGGCATCAGCAACACCGGCGAAGCTTACCTGAGCCTCTTCCCCGGCCTGACCCTGGACAGCGTCATCGGCATCAAGGTCAACTGCATCAACAGCGCCCTTTCGTCGCACCCGGCAGTATCCCAGGCGCTGGCCGCCGGGCTGCAGAAGATGACCCTGAACGGCACTCCCTTCCCCGCCAACAACATCATCATCTGGGACCGCACTACCTACGAACTGACCGCCGCCGGGTACACCCTGAATACCGGCGCCACCGGCGTGCGCTGCTTCGCCAGCAACAGTTCCGGCGTGGGGTATTCCACCATCTACCTGAACTGCAACGGATCCCAGCAGCATCCTTCCCGCATTCTCACCGACTACTGCGACTACCTCATCAGCCTGGGCGTGTTGAAGAACCACAGCTTCGCCGGGGCCACCTTCAGCATGAAAAATCACTACGGGTCCATACAGTACCCCGGCAACCTGCACGGCGGGTACTGTGCCCAGTACGTCCCGGCGGTGAACCAGCAGATCCGCGACGTACTGCCGGTGGTGGAAGCGCTGTTCATGGTGGACGGGATCTTCGGCATCTACAATGGCGGCCCGGGCGGCAGCCCCAACTTCACCTACGACGGCGTCATCCTGGGACAGGACCGGGTGGCGGTGGACGCCGTCTGCCGCGACATCCTGCAGAGCTACGGCTGTCCCACCCTGGGCATTTCCACCCACATTGACCTGGCCGCCGGCGCTCCCTATTACCTGGGCACGGCCAACCTGGCGCAGATCCAGCGGGTGGACGTGATGAACCCCTCCGCGGCGGTCACCAACCTGGAAGTGACGCACGCCGGATCCGACGCGCTGTTGTCCTGGCCGACGCCGGAATATACCGGCCAATTCAAGGTGCTGCGTGCCGACAATCCTGCTATGACGGGGGCCACGCAACTGGCCGTGGTCAGCGGCAACGCCTACACCGACCCGGGGGTGGTCAACGCCGCGGTGAAGTACTTCTACCGGGTGGTGAAGACGTGGTAGGGGGCCACTGGCCATTGGCTGTTGGCTATTGGCTTTACTGCCGCGGAGTTCGTGTCAGGTTGAGTTCCTGCCCGTATTGAAGCGAAGCGATTCCCGGCAGGAGGCCTTGACCAGGCCGCCAGGAACCATCCGTCGGCCAATGGATTCCCATCCTGGCGGCAACCAAGCCTATTTTGTTAGGCGTTCTTCGGGACCGGGTAGGAGCCGAGGACTTTCCCCAGGGGACCACTATGTGGCAGTCCCGGGCGAAGAAACGTCTGGAAACCATCATTCCTGGGAAAGACTACCGGGGAACCGCCCCGTAGGGCGTCCCCCCCGAGCATCCTTTAACGAATGGTCCGCCAGCCGGCGCAACCATCCCACAGTACGATACTGCCGGCCTCCGGCTCGCACAGCGGAAAAATCGCCGGTGTGAGGCGGGTCAACGCCGGCCGGCCGGCAAATCCTTATCTTGTTTTGCCCCGTGCTTTCTCCGGGGGTTACCTTTCCCTGGTACGCGCACCGCTGACGGATGAACAGGGAACTCCACCATGACTTCAAGGCAAACAAGATGGCGAAAAAGGAACTATCCGGAGGTACCACCCGGCAGGAATCCCGTCGTGAATTTTTAAAATCCTCCGCCCTGGCGGCGGCCGCCCTGGCCTTTCCCGCGGCGCTCTCCCCCTTCTCCATCATCACCCGGAAAGCGACGGCCCAACCCGGCGCCACGGACGACCCCGCGGTGGTGACGGTCCGCGACACCGCGGCGCACAGCGGGTCGCAGATCAACGCCGGCATCGCCCAGGTGATGCTGGACGAAGCGGTGCGCCGCTATACGGGATTATCCAATCTGGGACTGGCCTACAAGTCGCTCTTCCCCGGCATCAGCATGAACGACGTCGTCGGCATCAAGGTCAACTGCATCAACGCCCAGTTGTCCACCCATCCGCCGCTGGTGAGCGCCCTGGCCAACGGCCTGCAGCAGATGCCCTTCGGCACGGCCAGTTTTCCGGCCAACAACATCATCATCTTTGACCGCTCCACTTCGGAGCTGCAGAACGCCGGGTACACCCTGAACACGGGAACCACGGGCGTGCGCTGCTTCGCCACCAACAGTTCCGGCATCGGCTACAACAGTTCGGTAACCCTGAACTGCGCCGGAACCGTGCAGCACCCTTCGCGCCTGCTGACGGATCACTGCGACTGGCTGATCAATTTCGCCGTGATGAAGAACGCCACCGGCTGCGGCTTGACCATGACGCTGAAGAACGCCTACGGGTACGTCAGCGCGCCCTCGGCCATGCACGGCACCCTGTGCGATCCGTATATCCCGGCGGTCAACCAGCAGGTCCGCGACGTGTTGGCGGTCACCGAGGCGCTGTTCATCGTGGACGGCATCTTCGGCAGCTACACCGGTGGGCCGATGGGGTCGCCCAACTTCACCTGGGACGGGATCATCCTGGGGCAGGACCGGGTGGCTGTGGACGCGGTGGGGCGCAGCATTCTGGCGAGCTACGGCTGCCCCACCCTGGCCGCGAGCGTGCACGTGGACACCGCCGCGCAGGCCCCCTACAGCCTGGGTACGGCCAACCTGGCACAGATCCAGCAGGTGAACGTGATGAATCCGTCCCAGTCGGTGGAGGACCTCGACGTGCAGTGGGGCGGCAGCGACGTGCACCTGGACTGGTCGGCGCCCGAATACACCGGGCAGTTCACCGTGCTGCGGGCGGACAATCCCGACATGGCCGGAGCGTCTCCGCTGGCCACCGTCAGCGGCAACGCCTACACCGACCCGGGAGCGGTCAACGCCGCAATGAAGTACTTCTACCGGGTGGTGAAAACCTGGTAAAGAAGCATTTCATCAGTCAGCAATCAGCACACAGCTATCAGCGGTACATTTCAGGCTGACGGGAAAAACGGGAGGGCCGATGAAGAAACTGTTCCTCGTTGTGTGTGGATTGGCCTTGCTGGGGATGCCTCAGCCCAGCCCGGCCTTCGAAAGCGCCTCGCTCGACGCGGGATCTGGCGGCTATGGGAGCGTTCCCGAGACTCCGGCCTTTACCCCGTTGCCGCTCTTTACCCTGGAAAACTGGGTGCGACTGTGGAACGACGAAGCCCCGGACAATGTCATCCTCGAGATGCCCGGAGCCGGCCAGGGCGTGTGGAAATGGGGCGTGGCCGATGGAAGCCCCCGCTTCCTCCTGGCTTTTCCGGGCGCGGCGGATACCGTTGAGCTGGCCACCGCCCGGCCGCTGCCCCTGGGCCTCTGGACTCACCTGGCCCTCACCTGTGACGGCGCCGCCCTGACTCTCTACCAGGACGGCCAGCCACTGGCGAATCAGCCGCTGCAAGGATCTGTCCTGCCCTTCGCTGGGCCCCTGCTGGTCAGCAGCGCCGACCCTGGGGCGCGCTTCCGCGGCTGGATAGACGAAACCCGCCTGTCGGACACAGTACGTTACGCCGATTCCTTCGATCCCTTCACCACCCCGGTGGAAGATCTGCGGGTGGAGGATCAGGAAGTAACCGGATGGGCGCTGGGGACGGGAGAATATGACCTGCGCGTGGCCTGGGATTCCACCAGCCTGTACGAGATCATTGACGGGTACGCCCCCATCTACCTGGCGCACAACTTCCAGTATGCCGTGCAGCAGTACTATTACGGGCAGGTCGGCGGGCACGACGTGCGCCTGACCCTGTGGATGACCGATCAGGGTACTCTGGAAGGCGCTGAAGGGCTCTACCGTGATCCTGCGGTGGCTCCCTGGACCTCGGTGCCGGTGTACCTTATCGGGCAAGAAGCGCGTCTCGACACCACCCTGCTCTTTGATTACGCGCTCGATTTCTACCAGGACCGCTACTACGTCAAAGTCACCGTGAGCAAGGAATGGGGTGCGCCGGAGGCGCTGGCAGTAGCCACCGATTTCGCCACGGCCACGGATGCCAACATCAACGACCGGTATAAGTACCAGCCTGACCCTCGCACGGTAGCTCTCTGGCATTTCGATGAGGGATCGGGATCCGTTTTTGCCGATGCTTCCGGTAACGGCCACCATGGCACCCTGGCCGTCCTCGCTTGGGATTACACCATCATCCCCTATGAAAAGCATCTCTACCTTGCCGCCTGCCGGATCCTGGAAGGTGCCGTCACCGACCCCGCTCTGGACGGCGACGACAGCCTGTTAGTGGCCTTCTCCCATCCGGTGGCTCCAGTGATCATCAGCGCCTCCACTGTGGACCAGGCGCTGTACCTGGAAAATGGGCATACCTGGCTTTCCGGCAACGGCCAGTTGGGCGGTGCGGTGTGGAATGCAGGTTCCGACACCGTGAAGATCGCCCTGTCCACGGCCGGAGGTCCGCCCACTGTCGCCGACGGTGATACCGTCCGGCCCAACCCGCAATTCTTCTGGACGAATTCCGACAGCCTGACCGCCGGCGGCTTCCGCTTCGTCCGTTTCGATCCTGTCACCGGCGTGGCCGGCCAGGACCTCCCGGCGCTGCCTGCAGCACCGGTGCTGCATCCTCCCCACCCCACTCCCTTCAACGCCGCCGCCCGCATCGCCTTCGACCTGCCCCGGCCGGAAGAGGTATCGCTGAACCTCTACGACCTTTCCGGCCGCCTGGTATCGCAGTTGGCCGACGGGCGGAGAACCGCCGGCCGGCACGCGGTCACCTGGAAGGCGGAAGGGGCTGCTTCGGGGATGTACTTCGTGGTGCTGCGTGCCGGGGAAACGGTGCAGGTCCGCAAAGCCGTGTTAATCCGATGAATGAGGCCTCTTTCCCCCTTAACCGCCGCGATTTCCTGCGCCTGGGCGCCACGGCCGCGGCCGGATGCGCCCTGGCACCGCTGTGGCGTCCCCGCCTCCTGTGGGCGGGACGCGACGACACCAGCCGCGTGGTGGTGGTGCGGGACGACAGCGTGCTGTCGGGTTCGGCCATTGACCCTGCGGTGACGCGCATCATGGTGGACGCCGGGCTGCTGGTTCTGACCGGGGCGGCCTCCGTCAGCGACGCCTGGCTGGCCCTGCTGCCGGACCTGGCCCCCGACGCCCAGGTGGGGCTGAAGATCAACACCATCAATTCGCTGCTCTCAACTCACCCGGAAATATCCCTGGCCGTGGCCGGCAGCCTGGCTTCCGCCACGGTGGGCGGCGAGACCTTTCCCCCCAACCAGATCTTCATCTGGGACCGCTGGGAATGGGAGCTGCTGGCGGCCGGATACACCATCAACACCTCTACCGCCGGTGTGCGCTGCTTCGGCACGGATCATGAAGGGATCGGCTACGACGATTCCCACCCCCTGGAGGTGGCCGGCACCACCCAACTGCCCAGCCGCGCCTACGGCGACCACAGCGATTACCTGGTCAACCTCTGCCTGCTGAAGAACCACGTCTGGGCGGGCGCGACCCATGCCTTGAAGAACCACTACGGCACGGTGGACAATCCCGGCGCCCTGCACGGCAACTACTGCGACCCCGCCGCGCCGGCCGTCAACGCGGCCCTGATCGGAGCCTTCGGCGTGCGGCAGCGGCTGTGCGTGTGCGACGCCATGTTCGGGATCCGCTACGGCGGTCCCATGGGCGCGCCGCAGTTCCTCTACCGCGGACTGGTGCTGGCCACCGACCCGGTGGCCTTTGACGTCATCTGCCGGGACATTCTGCAGGAGAACGGCTGCACCACCACGTACCTGGCGCATCACATCGAAACCGCCGCCGCGGCCCCCTACAACCTGGGGATCTGCAATCCCGCCGACATCGAACGGGTGGACGTGGTCAATCCGTCGCTGGGGGCCGGGCCGGGACCCGAGCCCGCCGCGCCCGGCGGCCTGGTCCTGGGGAAGAACTACCCCGAACCGTTCAACGCTTCCACCACTATCCCGGTGGAACTGGACCATCCGGCGCAGGTCACCCTGGACCTCTACGATGCGCTGGGCCGCCGGGTGCGCGAACTGTACCGGGGAGGGCTGTCCGCGGGGCGGCACGATTTCACCTGGGACGGACGCGCCGGCGGCGGCCGGGAAGCGGGGTCGGGGAGGTATTTCGCCCGGCTGACCGCGGCGGGACAAACCCACAGCCGGGTAATGACGCTGGTGAGATAGCATTCGGAATCCAACGAAAAGGATGATGGCATGATTTCCGCGTTACCCAAGATATGGCACGCCTGCGCAATGGCGTTGATGTTGGTTGCTTTGGGATTCATCACCGGTTGCAGCGAAGGCGATTCCCCCAGCGGCAACGATCCCGCGCTGCAGCCGGCCGACCTGCTGCCGGCTTCGGGGGAAATATCCGGCTGGGATAAGGGTTCCGGCGCGGGCGACTACGGCGAGGCCGACGACCAGGCCTCCCTTTACGCCCTGATTAACGGGGCGGCGGAACTGTTCATTCAGCACGGCTTCGAAGAGGGCGTAAAGCAGAACTACTTCGGATCCGTGGGCGGCGCACAGACCAGCCTGGAGCTGTTCATCAGCGGCCACGGCGCCGCCGCCAATGTCGCAGCGCTTTTCGAGGAAGACCAGATCGTGCCCCCCGGTCTGACGCCGTGGGAGATGGGCGATGAAGCGGCCATTGACGAATCGCTCCCCTTCCACCTCGCCATCCACCTGCGCCAGGGGCCGTTCTACACCCGGGTAACCATCGAAAGGGGCAGCGACGACACCGCCGCGCTAATCGTGGCCCAGGACTTCGCCGCGGCGGTGGCGCAGGAGATCCCGTAGCATGGACCGGCGGGAATTCCTGGTCACCGGAGCGGCGGCGCTGGGCAGCCTGGCCCTGCCGGGCAGCGTGCACCGGTTGCGGGCGGAAGAGGCGCCGCCGAAGTCCCGCGTGTGGCAGGCGCAGGGGGATCCCGTCCCGGCGGCCCGCAGATTGGCCGAGGCCGCGGGCCTGGCCTCCCTGATTCCGGCCGGCGGCGTAGTGGTGATCAAGCCCAACATCGCCTTTCCGGCTCCGCCGGCATGGGGCGCCACCAGCGATCCGGAATTTCTGGGCGCGGTGATTGACCTGTGCCTGGAAGGCGGCGCCCGTCGGGTGATCGTGGTGGATCACCCGGTGGGGGCCTCCCCCCAGGCCAACCTGGAACGCACCGGCCTGGGCGCAGTCTGCGCGGCCCGTCCGGCGGCCCAGGTGATGATGCTGTCCGAGGAGATGCTCTTCCGGGATCACGAGGTCCCGGCCGGCCGGGTACTGAAGCAGACGAAAACCGCCCGGCTGCTGGACCGGGCCGACCTGTTCATCAACCTGCCCACGGCCAAGCACCATTCGCAGACGGCGGTCAGCCTGGGATTCAAGAACCTGATGGGGCTGATCTGGGACCGGGCGCCGCTGCACCAGGAACTGGACCTGGACCAGGCCATCGCCGACCTGGGGACGATCCTGAAACCGGGAATCACCTTCCTGGAAGCCCGCCGCGCCCTGGTTACCGGGGGGCCCACCGGGCCGGGGCAGGTCGAAGAGGTCAACCGCTACATGGCGGGGTTCGACCCGGTGGCGGTGGATGCCTGCGGAGTGGAACTGGCCCGCTGGAACGGCCGGGTGATGACGGGGACGGACGTGCCTCACCTGCTGCGCGCCGCGGACCTGGGGTTGGGGGTCATTGACAAGGAACAAATCGAGATGGTGGACGTATAACCGGTTGCATAACTCCTTACGGAAGAACCCGGGGACTGGACATTTGACCCACCCCGGAATTATAATGGGGCGCCCGCATTGGGCGCCCCGTTTCGTTTGTATCCCCCCACCCCGCCCCGAAAATTCGATGGGACAGGCATTCCTGCCTGTCTCACCCACAGTGCAGGGGCGGCCCCACCGGGCCGCCCCTACCAACGACGAACAACCAACGGCGAACGACTACTTCAGCAGGACGAGTTTCTGCGTCTGGACTACCTCCCCCGCCTGAAGCCGCGCGAAGTAGATCCCGCTGGACAGCCCGGAGGCGTCGAAGGTGACCTCGTGTGTACCTGCATCCCGCCAGCCGTCTACCAACATCGCCACCTCGCGGCCGGCGGTGTCGTATACCCGGAGGCTGACGCGGCCGGGAGCCGGGAGCCGGTAACCCAGAGCCGTCGTGGGATTGAAGGGGTTGGGGGAGGCGGAAAGAATGAATTCCTCCGGCATGGACTCGACGGAGCTCGTCCCTCCGTGTTCACCGGGGAAGGGTTCGCCGGTGCAGGCCCAGGAAGCGGCGCCGTCGCCCGGGACCGTCACCGTGAAGGCGAAGCCGGAAGTGTCCCAGACCACGGAAGGATAATCCCCCACCCGGCCTTCGTACCAGTACTGGCCCGCCGGGGCGGTGCCGGGGACGTTCTGGAAGCGCAGCCGGGTGACGGAAGATCCGCCCGGCAGGGTCAGGTTCAGCGGCCCCAGTACCGGGCCGTACCAGGTTCCGCTGGGCAGCCGCACCATGATCCAGGCGTCGAAGTTCACCGGGCCGGTTTCGTTATTCTGCAGGGTGGCATTAAAGTTGAAGCTGGGTGG
>QZKQ01000107.1 GCA_003599535.1 Candidatus Zixiibacteriota bacterium
TCACCTTTGACGCCTCGCACCTGGCTTCGGGGCTCTACTTCGCCCGGATCGAAGCGGGGTCTTACACCGAAGTCCTGAAGATGATGCTGGTGAAGTAAGTGAAAAGTAAAAAGTGAAAAGTAGGGGCGGCCCGGCGGGGCCGCCCCCGTTGTTTTGTACCATTCCAACCTGGTAACTTTGTAATTTTCCAACCTTCCAACTTTCGAACCAGGAGAAGATGCAGGAGCAAAAACCGGCCGGATTGCACCGTTGACGGCCGTCGCGGATTTTTCCAAAAATTCTCTTGCGTTTATCTCTCAGTGGCTGTATATTGCAGTGGCGATTGAAGTTATGAATCGCCCTTTTACGCTGGACTATCTTTCCTCCTCCGTTGTTTCCCGCGGGACCCTCCCCCTTGCCTGCAAGATCCCGCCTCTCCCATTCTCGCGTCCCCTGGTCCGATTTCCGCCGCGCCTCGCGCCCGAGGCGATCATCCGCTGTTCCCCTTCGACCTGTTGATACGATTTCCGACGATGCGACATCTTGTCAGGACTCATGATGCATACCACAGGAGGACACGGATGAGAAGGCTTACTCTCGCGTTTCTGGCTGCAAGCCTGCTGCTGCTGATGGCGGCGGGACTGGCGGCGCAAACCACCCCCGGCGCCCCCCCTCCGGAATCCCTCGCTGCTCCGGAGCGGCCCCGGTCCCTCCCCCAAAAGTTGCCCCACCCGCAGCCCCTGCGCGACCAGTTGATCATGCCTCCTGCCCTGGACGGCTTCGACGTCTACGACGACACCATCCGCTACGACGACGACGAAGTCCAGTGGTGGTTCGGCGGCCTGGACAACTTCTACCTGTCCACCCGCTTCACCGTGCTGGCCAATTTCAATCTGCAGCGCGTCATGGTGGCGCTGCAGGGGTCCAGCAGCACGCCCATCAACCTGTGGGTCAAGGGCGACGTGAACGGCCAGCCCGGCCCCGTGCTGTGGTCGGGGACCTTGGTCTACAACCAGTCCTCCACCTGGATGGGGGTCACCCTGAGCACCGGCAGCCAGTACGCTTTCAGCGCCGGACAGAGCTTTTGGGTGGAGCTGTTCTCGGCGGGGCCGCCCTACGAATGCTTCGACGAGTCCTCCACCCTGCCGACCCGCTCCTACACCAACTACCCGGCCCTATCGCCGGGCGACAACTTCATTCGCGCCGCGGGTCAGTACACCAGCGGTGTGGTGGATGTCGCGGTGGATTCAGTGTGGCACGGGGGCAAATACTTCGCTTCCGGCAGCACCACCTTTCCGGTGGGCGCCCGGGTGAAGAACCTGGGCAGCTCCTCCGCCACCTTCACCGTGGCCTGTTCGCTGCAGACCTACTACGGCACCCACGTGGCCACCGTCGGCTCTCAGAATGTGACCGTGGCGGCAGGGGCTTCGGCCAACGTGACCTTCCCCAACTTCACTTACGGCAACTTGGGCCAGTACAACTTCAAGGTGCGGGCCACCCTGTCGGGGGATCAGAATACGGCCAACAACTGGCGGCAGATCGAGACCCAGATTTACGCCATCCCCCCGGCGGCCGAACTGCGCTACGATGACGGCGTGCCTTGGGGCGGCGCCACCATTCCCCAGTCGGGGGACGGCTGGGCCATGAAGTTCAACCCCAACCGCACCTCCGCCTACAAGGTCTCCACGGTGAAGTTCATGACGGAGATCGGGTCGGTCAACCAGGCCGCCCGGGTGCAGGTCCTGGCCGACGCCGGCGGGTCGCCGGGAGCGGTGCTGTGGCAGACCACCCAGGCCATGATCAACGGGTGGAACAGTTTCAATCCCAACGTCTCCGTCACCGGGTCCTTCTACCTGGCCTACCTTTACGAGAACGGATCCAATACCGCCGCCTTGAACTACGACCACGCCCCCTCCTCCGGGCAGGCCTGGTCCAAGGTGGCCAGCGGCTGGATTTCCGGAGCCAGCCTGAACGACTGGATGATCCGCGCGGTGATTGACACCTCCGGGTCCGGCCCCTCGGTGACCCTGGACGCGGGAGTGGATTCGGTGTGGCACGGAAACGATTTCTTCTGCCCCAACAGCGGCGCTTACCAGGTCGGCGCCCGGGTGAAGAATTACGGCAGCGCCACCGCCACCTTCACCGTGGCCTGCTCTCTGCTGACCGAAGCCGGCGCCCCCCTGGCTGCCGCCGGATCGCAGAGCGTGACCCTGGCCTCCGGAGCCAGTTCCAATGTCACCTTCCCCAACTTCGTCTACGGCAACGCCGGAACCTACCGGTTCCGGGCGCGGGCGGTGCAGTCGGGGGACCAGAATCCGGACAACAACGCCCGGGAGATCGAGACCCAGATTTTCGCCTTCCCCCCCGCCGCGGAGCTGCGCTATGACGACGGGACCGCCCTGGGGGCCATGCCCGGAAGCAGCGTAGGGGACGGGGCGGCCTTGAAGTTCGATCCCATGCTGGCCGGCAGCTTCCGCCTGACCCAGGTGAAGGCCTCGGTGGAAGCCGCCACTCCCGGGATGGCCCGCCTCCAGGTGCTGGACGATAACGGGGCCAACGCCGGTCCCGGCAGCGTGTTGTGGGAAGGCACCCCCAGCCTGAGCAACGGCTGGAACAGTCTGAACCTGGACCTGACCCACAGCGGGGCCTTCTACGTGGCCTATGTGTACGAGACCGGGTCCGCTTCGCCCGGCCTGCACTACGACGACGCGCCGCAGTCGGGCCAGGGGTGGAAGAAGAGCGCCGGCGGCGCCTGGTCGGCCCTGCCGGACCTGTACGACCGCTTCCTGCGGGTGGTGATTGACACCGTGGGCAGCGCCCCGCCCCCCCCTCCGGCGGTGGATGCGGGGGTGGATTCAGTGTGGCACGGCGACAAATTCTTCACCCCCAGCCCCGGCACCTGGCAGGTGGGCGCCCGGGTGCGTAACTTCGGCGCCGTTTCGGCCAACTTCGCGGTGGCCTGCTCGCTATGCACCGCGGCGGGGTCCCCGCTGGCGGCAGTGGGCATGCAAAATGTGACGGTGGCGGCGGGAGCCTCGGCCAACGTCACCTTCCCCAATTTCACCTACCCGGCGGCGGGGCTCTACAGCTTCCGGATGCGGACACTGGCGGCCGGTGATACCAATGCCGCCAATGACGCCGGAGAAATTGAGACGCAGGTCTACGTCGCGCCCCCGGCGGCGGAACTGTGCTATGACGACGGCGCGGCCCAGGGGCCGATGCCCGGCTACCAGGTGGGCGGCGGCAGCGCCATGAAGTTCAATCCGAGCCAGGCCGGTCCGTACCGCATCACCGCGCTGAAGCTGTCGGTGGAAACCGGGGCCGTCAACCTGCCGGCGCGCCTCCAGGTGCTGGACGATAACGGCGCTGATGCCGGACCCGGCACCATCCTGTGGGAAGGCACCCCCACCCTGAGCGCCGGCTGGAACACGCTGCCTCTCGACCTGACCCACTCCGGAACGTTCTACGCCGCCTACATCTACGAAAACGGCGCTAATTCGCCTTCCCTGGGGTACGATAATCCACCCCATTCCGGCCAGGGATGGAAAGTGAGTAGCGGCGGCTGGTCGGCCCTGCCGGACATGTACGACCGGCTGCTGCGGGTGGTGATTGACACCGTGGGCGGCGCCCCGCCCCCCACGCCCGACGTGTGGGTGGATCTCTACCCCGCCGGCAGCACCGCGCTGCCCTCGAGCGGCGGGCAGTTCCGCTTCTGGGTGGACGCCGGCAATGACGGGACCACCCCGGTGACGGTGGACGTGTGGGTTATGCTGACCATGCCCGACGGCAGCGTCACGGGGCCGGTGGTAGGGCCGTTCAGCGACTGGGCCTGGAATCCGGGCTTCAGCATGCACAAGCGGCGGCAGATCAACATTCCCAGCAGCTATCCCCCGGGCACGTACAGCGCGGATGGGTACGTCGGAGCCTACAGCCCGTCCGACCCCGTCATCTGGGCGGAAGACCACCAGAACTTCACCAAGGACGGCAGCCTCTACGGCGAGGGAACCGGCCTGGCTCTCGACCTGCCGGAAGAGTTCGCCCTGGAAGCCAACGTGCCCAACCCCTTCAACCCGGCGACCAGCGTGATCTTCGCTCTGCCCCAGGCCGCGTCGGTGCGGCTGGAGGTGTACGATCTGCGGGGCCGGCGGGTGGCGCTGCTGGCCGACGGCCGACATGAAGCCGGGCGCTACGCCGTCACCTTCGACGGGTCGGCCCTGGCCTCGGGCATGTACTTCGCCCGGCTGCAGGCGGGCGACTTCACCGCCATCCAGAAGATGATGCTGGTGAAGTGACGCCGTCACTTTGATCGCCTGTTCGGCGCGGCATGAACAGGGATAATCCGTAGGGGCGGTCCAATGGGGCCGCCCCGTTTGTTATGAAAAAAGTAAAAAGTAAAAAGTAAAAAGTAAAAAGTAAAAAGGAAAATGGAAAGATGGAAAGATGGAAAGATGGAAAAGAGGAGGTGGGATAGGCATTCTTGCCTGTCCCTGGGGAGGGGTGTAGGGGCGATGCATCTGCCCTTTGGAGGCCTCCGCAGAGGGCCCCGCCGTCACCCCCTCCCGAAGGCAGCACTGATCGAAACATTGAGCAGATGCTTCGCCCTGTTATGGCCGGCGAGGTCCCCACACGGCCAATGCCTCGCCCCTACCTCGCGCCCCAGCGGTCTGGGGGGCCCGGCGGGACCGCCCCTTTTTTCTCCTTCCGCATTAAATTGCGCTTGACAGGGGAGGGGAAATGTGGTATATTATGGCGGCTGGCTGCTGGCTCACATTCTTAGTTCTTAGATCTTCGTTCTTAGATCTTCATTCTTCGTTCCTTTCGGAGATCCCCATGCGCACTCTCACTCTTTTCCTCCTGGCCCTGGCAGTCACCACCGGGGCGTGGGCCCAGAACACCCTGCCGCTGGTGTGGCAAGGAGTCGGCGAAGTCGGCCTGAACTACTTCGGCTCCGGCGCTTGTGGCGGAGATTTCAACGGCGACGGTTACTCCGACGTGGTCATCGGCGAACCGGGCTGGAACCACAGCTCCACCACCGGCCAGGGAGGCTGGGGGCGGGATTTCCTCTACTTCGGCTCCCCGGATTTCATTGACACCGCCGCCATGGTGTTCCATGGGGATTCGGCGTGGGATGGATTCGATATCTCAGTGGCAAATATTCAGGATATTAATGCCGATGGTCAAGCAGATCTATTGATCCCTGCCTCGGGATCTTGGCATGGCGGCTATGTCGAGATCTTCTTTGGGGGGGAAATTTTTGATACCCTGGCGGATTGGAGGTTGCAGAAACACGCGAATTCATGGGGAGTATTTTTTGGCACTACCACCGACAGCGCAGGAGATGTCAATGGGGATGGATTCGCTGATTTCATCGTGTCAGGATCAGATTTTTTTGAGGAGACTTCCTACGTGGAGATCTACCTGGGCGGTCCCGATTTGGACACCTTGGCGGATTGGCGCATTGACTTTGCTGGATCCTGGCGGGAAGTCTTCGGTCTGGGTAACATCAACGGCGACGCCTACGACGACATTCTCATCTACAACCCCGGCATGATCTTCCTGGGGGGGGATCCCATGGACACCCTTCCCGACCTGCAGCTCGGGACCTCTATCGTCTGTGGCGGAGGCGCCGGGGATCTCAATGCCGACGGCTACGGCGATTGGGTCGTTTACAAGACCTACGCCTCGCCCGCCGACAGCATTCACACCGCCGTCTACTTCGGCTCAGCAACTCCCGACACCATCAAAGATGTCATCCTGCAAGGAGTGGATACCCCCTATGCCCGCAGTTTCGACTTCAGCCATGCCGACGTGAACGGGGATGGCTATGCCGACCTGTTGGCCAACGGCAGTTCCGAGATCCCCATCATGACCCTGTACCTGGGGGGGCCGTGGTTCAATGGGGTGCCGGACTGGTGGCACACGGAATACTACATGTGGGAGAGCGATTACAGCTTTTACGGGGTGGGGGACGTCAACGGCGATGGTTGCGACGAGCTGCTGCTGGGTATCCCCGGCTACGACGGGCTGACCTGGGCCGACGTGGGGGTGGCCAAGCTCTACGCCGGCAATCCCGATCTGATAGACCAGGGGGCGGGAATCTCCCCCGAAGAGATCCAGCGTCACCCCGGATGGTTTGTGTTGGAGCAGAATTACCCTAATCCCTTCAACGGCAGCACCGCCATTGGCTTCCAGATCGGCAAGCCCTCCACCGTGACCCTGACCATTTATGACTTACGGGGGCAGAAGATCAAGACGTTAATCCAGAACCAGGCCATGAACCCCGGCGGCTACACCGTCTCCTGGGGGGGAAGAAACGACCACAACCAGGCCGTGGCTTCCGGCCTGTACCTATTGGCACTCCAGGTGGAACAATACCGGCAGATCCAGAAGATGATCCTGATGAAGTAATCCCATCCCTCATATTCATCGTGTGGAGGTTCATCATGCGTTCCCGTCATCTCACGGGGGCGGCCGCGGCCCTGGCCCTGGGACTGTTCCTGTTGGGCGGAGGCCTGTCGGGGGAGGAGTTCGTGCGGGGGATTTACGGCGGGGTGATCCCGACGAAATGGGACAGCCTGGAGCTGCTGCATCCCAACCGGGTGTGGAACTACGACGATTATGGCCACCCTTCCGCCCAGAGCTACATTGATTCTGCCTACGCCCACGGCATGAAGCCGTTCCTGCGGCTGTGGGAATGGAACTATCCGGACCCCTTCTGGATGGAGAAGTACTCCTGCGGACTGTACCAGAAATATGAAGCGGAGCAGTCTTACAACTCATCGCCAGAAGCCTTGGCGGGTTTAGGTTACTATTACTTCTTCCACGGGGATTCGTTCTACCACGTGCGGGGGGATACATTTATCCTCCAAAATCCTGCAGTGAATGGATGGAAGTGTAACGTCAACAATCACGATGCCGGCACCATTTTGAAAGGCCCTACCGAGACGGCCTGGATACCCACCAACGGGGACACCGCCCGCACTGAAATCTGGATGCCGGGCATTCAGTCCGACTGGCCCGACAGCCCCCGCGGCCCCCGCCTTTACCGCACCACCTTACGCGCTGCCACCGACACCGGGCCGACCGGCTACGATGCCTTTCGCCTGTGGGTCGGCTACGATAGCTTGGGTAACTATAATAACGATGTGTACCGGATCATCTTCGACACCACCTTGCAGCGGGCCGACTTCGGCGGCACCTACCTGCCCAATTTCAAGGAATTCGTCTTCGAGTACGAGGTGCCGGATTACACCGTCGGAGGCCGGCCCTTGAACTCCACCACCTTCCACGTGATCGAATGGCCCGACCAGTGCAACCTTTGGGTGGACTGGGTGGAAACGATGGATTTAGAGCGAGCCAAATACCTGTTCGAGCGAGACGCGGCCGGTGATTTTATTTATCGTGATTCCACTTGCAATACTCTCGTGGCACAGTGCCAAGCTTGGGAGAACGCCGGCACCAATGCCCAAAAAATCGCCGGCTGGAAACAGTCGGACGAGCCGATCCGGGCCAGTTTCCCGGCGCACGGGGTGGTTCATGACCGGTTGGGGGCGAATCATCCTCCGGCCGCCGCCGTGCCCTGCGTCTACTACCAAGGCCGTTCCGATTAGCCGGCGGCGGGGTGGGTGCGGCTGGAGGGGTTCGATACGGCGGGGGAGGGGACGGCGGTGCAGAAACTGGTGCTGCTGAAGTAATGGATAACCAAGAACTAATAACTAAGAACTAAGAACGAAGGGCGGCCATGGCCACCCTTTTCACTTACAACTTACAACTTACAGCTTACAGCTTACAGCTTACAGCTTACAGCTTACAGCTTACAGCTTACAGCTTACAGCTTAAAACTTACTGCTTACCACTTACTTCCTTCTTCATCCCCCGCTTCCACTTCCTGGGGTTGCAGGCCGTGCAGGTGCTGCACCCGGGGGCCTGCAGGGAACGCTTCACGGCGCGGTAGAGGTACAGCGCTGCAACCGCCACCAGCAGCCCGATGATAATCCATTGCCAGATCATACGTTTCCTCCCAGCCAGCCGCCCAGCTTCACCACCAGGAAGGCCGCACCCCAGGCCAGGACAGTCTGGTACCCCACCGAAAACAGGGTCCAGCGCCAACTTCCGGTCTCCCGCCAGATGGCCGTAATCACCGCCAGGCAGGGGGAATAGAGCAGCACGAAAACCATGAAGGCCAGCGCCGCCAGGGGGGTGATTCCAGAATCCAGCAGCGCCGCCGCCAGAGGGCTGATTTCACTATCCGCCGGGGCCTCTTCGCCCACCCCGTACAGCACGCCCATGGTGGAGACCACCACTTCCTTGGCCACCAGACCGGCCAGCAGGGAGACGTCCATCTGCCAGGAGAAGCCCAGCGGTTCCAGCGCCGGCGACAGCGCCCGGCCGACCTGCCCGATGAAGGAGTCCGCCGCCGGGGGGGAGTCGCCGTCCACCCGGGGGAAGGCGCCCAGGAACCACACCACCACCGAGGCGGCCAGGATGATGGTGCCCATCTTGCGCAGGTACTGCGAGGCCCGATCCCACATGTGCAGCAGGCTGGTGCGGGCCGTGGGCACGCGGTAGGGCGGCAGTTCCATGACGAAGGGGGCTCCCTTGGCCCGCAGCAGGGTCAGCGACAGCAGCTTGCCCGCCACCACCGCCGCCAGGACGCCGAAAATGTACAGCAGGAAAATGACGTTGCCGGCGCGGCGGGGGAAGAAGGTCCCGGCGAACAACACGTACACGGGCAGCCGGGCCGAACAGCTCATCAGCGGAGTGATCAGGATGGTCAGCAGCCGGTCACGGGGGCTTTCCAGGGTGCGCGTGGCCATGATGGCCGGGACTCCGCAGCCGAAGCCCATGATCAGGGGGATGAACGATTTTCCGTGCAGCCCGATGGCGTGCATCAGCTTGTCCATGAGGAAGGCGGCCCGGGCCATGTAACCGGTGTCTTCCAGCAGGGATATGCCCAGGAACAGGATCAGGATGTTGGGCAGGAACACCAGCACTCCGCCGACGCCCCCCACCACGCCGTCCACCAGCAGGTCGCGCAGCGGGCCGGTGGGCAGAACCGACCCCAGCATCCCGCCGACCCACCCCACCAGGGCCTCGATCCCGGCCATGGGGAGCGCGCCGAAGGTGAAGGTGGCCTGGAACAGCAGCCAGAGGAAGGCGATGAACAGGGGCAGGCCCAGCCAGCGGTGGGTCAGCACCCGGTCAATTTTCTCGGAGAATTCGCGGCGGTCAATGATCGAGCGAGTCACCGCTTCCTGCAGGGCGCCGGCGATGAAGCCGTAGCGCCGGTCGGCGATCAGGGTCTCCAGTCCTTCGGGGTAGAGCCGGTTCAAACGCTGGACGGCGGCGTCCACCTGGGCCTGCAACCCGGAGGCCTGTTCGGGCTGGTCGCAGGCCAGCTTGACCAGCGCCTCGCGGTCTCCTTCCAGCAGGCGCAGGGCCAGCCAGCGCGCGGGGATGGCGTGGCGTTGGGCGGCCGCGGAGACGGTCTGGGCCAGCCGGGCGATCTCCTCCTCCAGTTCGGGCCCGTAATGCACGTGGACGCCGCCGGAGGCGGGCGCTTCGTCCTCGCCTTCCACCAGGGCCGCCAGCAGGGGATCCATGCCGTAGCCCTTCGGTCCCACGGTGGGCACGATCGGGCAACCCAACAGGCTTTGCAGCAGGGGGAGGTTGACGCGCAGGCCCTTGTCCTGGAGTTCATCGTACATGTTCAGGGCGATGACCAGGGACAGGCCCATTTCGATCAGTTGGACGGTGAGGTAGAGGTTGCGTTCGAGGTTGGAGCCGTCCACCACCTGGAGGATGCGGTTGGGACGTTCGTTCAAGAGGAAGTCGCGGACCAGGGTCTCTTCCAGCGAGAAGGAGGAGAGGCTGTAGGCTCCCGGCAGGTCCGTGATCAGCAGATCGCGGTCCCGGAAGCGCAGCAGGCCCTCCTTCTTCTCGATGGTGACGCCGGGCCAGTTGCCCACTTTCTGGCGGGCCCCGGTCAGCGCGTTGAAGATGGTGGTTTTGCCGGCGTTGGGATTGCCCACCAGGCCCACACGCAAGGGGCCGGTAAGGGAGGCGGTCAGAGCGGCGCTTCGGTCGCCGGGAAGGTCACCAGCACGGACAACGCTTCCGTTACTCTCAGGGCGACGTGATATCCCTTTATCTCGCATTCCAGAGGATCTTTCAGCGGGGCATACTTGACCACGCGCACCTTGGTGCCGGGTACCAGGCCCATCTCCAGCAGGCGGCGCCGCAGAGGGCCGTGACCGGCCAGGCGGCGGATGGTGATCTCATCGCCTTCGCGGCAGTAACCCAGGGGGATTTCTTCGGCGCCGGCGAGGCGGCCGTGGCAGTGTCCGTGGCCCGCATGGGGAGTTCCCGCAGGGGCGGGGGTGCAACCCGAAGCGGCATTATCGGCATGATCCCGGAAAAAACGGAATCCGAAGCGGTGGCGCATAAATTCCTATTATGACAGAGAAGCGGATCTTGGTCATCTAATTGCGATTGCGTATCAATATAATAATATTTCTACCCCAAGTCAAGAGGATTCTGTAAAATTTCCGGCGGGGAGGGTGGGCGCCAGGTCACGCCGTTCCGGGGCGATTCAGTACACCAGCGCCACCACCCGGCGAGGGCCGTGGGCTCCGCGCACCAGCACCTTCTCGATGTCCGCGGTCAGGGACGGCCCGGTGACCCAGGTGAGGGGCACGGCGCCCAGGTCCACGCCTTCCCGGCGCATGGCTTCCAGCCAGGAGAGCTTGTCGGGGTAGACGCGATCCCGGCGCAGCAGGATCACATGGCACGGTGGCAGCAGGGCCGCCCAGCGTCCCCGTTCAGCGGTGTGCCACAATGCCACCGTTCCCGTATCCGCGATCCCCGCCTGGGCCGTGGTGATCCCCATGTCCGCCTGCGCTGCCACGTCCACCGTTGCTCCCTGGGGGTTGAGGGCCGCGGCGCCGGCTTCCCGGATCAGCCGCGCCACCTCCAGGCGCTCCAGTTCGGGATCCGGTGGCAGCAGCACCGTGGATGTGGCAGCACTCTGCAACAGTGCGCCCAGATGAGCTGCCACCTCCGCGTCCCCCGCCAGGATGACGGCTTCACCGCCCACTTTTTCCAACATGAGGCGGAACCGGTCAAGCGTCTCCGCGCTCCCGGCCTGCTCCGGATGGGGATCGGGCTGGTAGCCGGAAGCGGCCTCGGCGCACTCGCGGCGGCCGGCGGCCTGCGCCTGCCGCAGGGCAGAAAGCATTTTTTCGCGGGAATCGGTCATGGGGTCTCTCTTCCCGAAGGCATTCGGGGATATAGGGTACCATGCGGACGGCCGGCGGCCGGGCACCTAAATATACTCACAAATCCTGGGGAAATCAAGCCCAATTCGGGGCCGGAAAGAAAAATTTCCCCCAACCTCGGATCCTTTTTCCTGTTGGTGTATCTAATAGAGTAAAGAGATTCACTTTCGATGCGGGAAAAGGTCTTATGCCCATTTTCGAATACCGTTGCCCTGACTGCCAGCAGGAATTCGATGAAATCCGGCCCTTCGCCGACCGGGACGAGCCCGTCAGTTGTCCCCATTGCGGCAGCCGGAGGTCCGAACGCAAGATTTCGCTGTTCGGCACCACCGGGTGGAGCTCGGGAGGGGGCTCCGCTCCGTCGTCTTCCTGCGGCGGGCACGGCGGCTTCACGTGAGGCTAAGGGCCTGTCCCTGGGCCGGCGGCTCAGGCTTCGCGCCCCGAAGACCTCTGTCCAAATCCCCCGGTTCTCTCCCCGGGGGATTCTTTATGGCGCCCCGGCGGGAATTTCCCTTGACTTGCCGGGCGTTTCGTCGTACCTTATCCGGCGAAGACCCCTCCGGCCCCCGCCTGCCGGAACAGATCCTGTCCACCCTTTCTATGGAATCGACCCATGACCGACATCGAACGCCGCAATCTGATCGCCACGCTGAACCTGGAGTACGGCGCCACCTACCGCTATCTGCTCCAGGCGCAGCGCTTTCTGAGCCCCCGCGCGGTGGCCCTGATCGAGGGCGTGCGCCGCAACGAGGCGGACCACATCGCCTTCATGCTGAACCTGCTGGAGAACGACATCACGGAGGCCCCGGAAGGCTTCAAGACGCTTTACCTGCACCTGAAGCTGAACCTGGCCTTCGAACAGGAGGCGGTGAAATTTTACGGGCAGTTTTCCCGCGAGGCGGAGGACCCCGCCATCCGTGATACCTTCCGTACGCTGTTGAAGTCGGAAGCCGGGCACGTGAGGCTCTTCGAGGAAATGATCAAGGCGCTGGAAGAGGGGAGCTTTCCCCGGATCTTCCTCTGTCCCCTGTGCGGGTGGGAGATAAACTACGGCCCCGGCGCAGGGGCCGGGGCCGTGCAGAAGTGCGAGAAGTGCGGAGCCCGGTTTGAGCTGATCCTGGAAAACGGGGATTTCGCCCTTAAGGCCGCGTAGGCAGGGGCAGGAAACCGATTTCCGGATCGTTGCCGGAGGTGTAGTGGCCTTCCAGGGCGGCGCGTACATAGTCCTGAGCATAGGCCACGGCATCGCGCAGCTCCAGCCCCTTGGCCAGCCCGCAGGTCAGGGCCGCCGACGTCACGCAGCCGGCGCCACGCAGGCGCAGATTGGGGGCCACGCGCGGGTGGGGGAAACGTTCCACCTTGCCGCCGTCCACCAGGATGTCCTCGGGTTCGCCGGACAAATGCCCGCCCTTCAACAGGACGGCGGTGCCCCAGCGGCGGTTCAGCTCGCGGGCGGCGCGTTCGGCCTCGGAGGCGTCGCGGATCTCCCGTCCCAGGAAGTAAGCCGCTTCGGTGATGTTGGGGGTGATCACCCGGCACAGGGGGACCAGTCGCGCCTGCAACAGCGGCACGGTGTACAACTGGATCAACTCGCCGCCGCTGGAAGCCCGCAGGATGGGGTCCAGCACGGCGGGAACTGGCTGCTCTTCCAGATAATAGGTGGTCAGGCGCACGGCCGCGGGGCTGTAGATCATGCCGATCTTCACCGCGGCAGGACGGAACTCCGCTGAGATCACGTCGAACTCGTTGGACATCAGGGTGCGGGGCAGCGCCATGATCTGGGTGATGCGGCTGGATCCCTGGGCGGCCACCGAAGTGAGCACGGCCAGGGGATGAAAGCCCAGCGCCCGGATGACGGCCGCGTCGGCCAGAACGCCCGCTCCGCCGGTGGGATCGAAGCCGGCGATGGTGAGGACAGCGGGGCGTTGAGGGGTGGAGTTGGTTTGTGGTTTCATACCCTATCTTCCGTTTATTGCCGGGCGGCCGCAATGGGACCGCCCCCGGGTTTCATGCCGCCGGGAGGCTGGCGGCTCTTTTAATTTGCGTATCAATACAAGCAGCCCGGTGATAGCATTTACCTGAAGTGATCGTACGCCCGGGGCGCGATGTTTTCTTCCCTGCCGTCCGCGTGGCGCAGGACCAACCCGGCTTCGCGGCGGACGCGCCCGATAGCGTAGACCCCTCGACCCAGCTTCTCCCGCAATGCGCGGTCGAAGTTTTCCCACTGCCCCTCCGGAGTACAACCCAGAAGGCTGTACTCTTCCCCTCCTCTTAACATATACTCGCGCAGGTTCCAATTCCGATTCCGGGCGGCGGATTTAAGCGCCGGCAAAACCGGTAACGCCGTCTCCTCCAATTCCGCCCCCACCCCCGAAGCTTCCAGGATGTGCCCCAGGTCCCCGGCCAGGCCGTCCGACACGTCTATCAGGGCTCTGACTCTGCCCCCGGCGGCGCAGGCCAGGCCCAGTTCCACTTCCGGCCGGGGCTGGAGGAAGGCCTCCAGCAGCTCCGGGTAAACCTCCGGCGATCCCTCCCGCAGCAGTTCCAACCCCGCGGCGGCGGCGCCCGGCGGACGGCTGATCCAGATGACGTCACCGGGCCGGGCTCCGGCGCGGGTCAGCACCCGGGCAGGGTCCGCCGCACCGTTCACGGTCACGCTGATCAGCAGCGGCCCGGGCGAGGCGGTCACATCTCCCCCGATCAGGGCCACGTCGAAGCGGCAGGCCAGGTCCAGGAAGCCGCGGCGAAATTCCATCACCTCGGCGTCCGTCCAGGGGGGGGGAAGGGCCAGGCTCAGGAGGCAGTGCAGGGGTTGGCCGCCCATGGCAGCGATGTCGGAGAGATTGACGGCCAGGGATTTCCAGCCCAGGTGCCGGGGAGTGCCCCAGTCCCGGCGGAAATGAATCCCCTCGACCAGCAAGTCGGTAGTCTGCAGGATCACGCGGTCGCCCGGCGGGCGCAGGACCGCAGCGTCGTCCCCGGGGCCGATCACCACGCCCTGCCCGGTGGGCCAGGCGGAAGCCGCCCCGGGCCCCGGAGCGGATTCCGCCTCGGGTCCGGAAAGGAATTTGCGGATCAGCTCGAATTCACCCCACCGGCCCGGCCGGCGGCTGTCCCCCTCCCCTTCCGGACGCTTTACGGTCATTTCTCGCCTTCCGTCATGGTCGGCGGACCGGCCAGGTAAACCTGGTACTGTTCATCATCGCGCAGCAGATCCAGGGCCGCCTGCATCTGGGTATCGGCCTGGATCCCTGCCAGGATGCGCCCGCGGTTACCCTCCTGCAGCCCGGCCAGTTCCTTCTCCAGGCCGCTCTCCAGGAAATCCTGATGGCGGATCACATAATCCGGCCGGCTGGCGGACAGATCCTGGCTGACCATTTGCAGGTGCCCCAGCAGTTCCGGCGGCAGGTTGGCGTCACCCTGGGCCATGCTCAGCAGTTCGTCCACCTTCAGTTCCAGATCATCCTTGTAGGTGAAGTCCTTCTCCGCCAGGAACTGCCGGAATTCCCCCAGCATTTCCGGGGTGACCGCGGTTTCCTTCTTCTGGGGATGGTTGGCCAGATACTGGGCCGCGAACTCGTAGAGCAGGCCGTCACGGATGATCTCGGTCTCGAACCGGCCCACTTCCGGCAGGCTCACCTCCAGGTCGGGGGTGATGCCGCCTCCGCCGTAGACGATGCGCCCGGCGCGGGTGTGGTACTGTTCCAGGGCGGCGGACGAATCGGAGGCCGGGGCCAGGTGCACGATGGATTCGCTGTCGTCCCCGAAGTAGTCCATCTTCTGGATCAGGCGGCCGGACGGGGTGTAGTAGCGCGCCGTGGTGATTTTCAGCGCCTTGCCTTCCTTGAAGTCCACCAGGGTCTGGACCAATCCCTTGCCGAAGCTGGTTTTACCCACCACCACGGCCCGGTCCAGATCCTGCAGGGCGCCGGCCACGATTTCCGAGGCCGACGCGGAGCCCTCATCCACCAGCACCACCAGGGGGACGTCGGGGGCCACGGGTTCCACCTGGGAGGTGTAGGAGCGCCGCGATTCGGGGTCGCGCCCCTGGGTGCTGACGATTTCCACCCCCTTGGGGACGAAATTCTGGGTCACCTCCACGGCCGCCGGCAGCAGGCCTCCGGGATTGCGGCGCAGATCCAGGATCAGGCCGGCCATGCCCCGGGCTTTCAGGTCTTCGACCGCCTTGCGCACCTCTTCCCCGGCGTTACGGGAGAAGCGGGCCAGCTTGATGTAGCCCACTCCGCCGTCCAGCATCCCGGCGAAGGTCACGTCCCGCACCGTGATCATGGCCCGTTCCAGGGTGAAGGAGAGCGGTTCGGCCACCCCCAGGCGCTCGATCAGCATATTTACCTTGGTGCCGGGGTCGCCCCGCAGGTATTCGGCGGCCTGGTCGGTGGTGAAGCCGGCGGTGGAATGCCCTTCGATCTCGATGATGCGGTCGCCGGGGCGGATCCCCTGGCGCTCGGCCGGGGTGTCCTCGATGGGAGAGATGACGGTCAGGACTTTGTCCTTGCCCCGCACCCCGATTTCGATCCCCACGCCGCCGTACTGCCCCGCGGTCATGATGTGCAGATCATCGGCGGCGTCGTCATCCAGAAACACCGTGTAGGGGTCCAGGGTGGAGAGCATCCCTTCGATGCCCGCGCGCATGAAGGCTTCCGGATCCACCTGGTCCACGTACTTGGAGCTGATTTCCCGGTAAACGGTCCCGAAGAGTCCGATATTCTCCTTGATCTGGAGATATAGATCCATCTCGTTGGCCGGCGGCGCCGCCCCGGCGAAGGTCGCCAGGATCAGCACCACCATTCCGGTAGCAGCCCAGTTTCTCAGTCCTCGTTTCATCAACGTCATAATCGTCCTCATAACCACTATGCGATACCCGCCGGTCCCGTGACCGGTTCCGGGGGTCACCTTTTCTTATGAATGGGGTTTTTCCGATGTTGCGCCAGTTCAAAGGCCAGCCGGATGGCCCGGACCATGGATTTGGGATCGGCCATCAGCTTGCCGGCGATGTCAAACGCGGTGCCGTGGTCGGGGGAAGTCCGGGGAAAGGGCAATCCGCTGGTGAAGTTGACGGCCCGGCCGAAGGCCGCCATCTTGATGGGGATCATGCCCTGGTCGTGATACATGGCCAGGATGCCGTCGAAGCCGCGCCAGCGGGGGAACAGGGTGTCCGCGGGAAGCGGACCCTCTACCTGGAGGCGCTCGTAACGGGCCTGCTCCACGGCCGGGATGATCACCTGTGCTTCCTCGGCGCCGAAGATGCCGCCGTCGGAGGCGTGGGGATTCAGGGCGGTCACCGCCAGACGGGGGTTAGGGATATGGAACCAGGTATTCAGCGCTTCGTGCAGCGCCAGGATTTTATCCAGCACCAGGTCGGAGGTCAGCAATCCGCTGACCTGGCGCAGGGCCACGTGGGTGGTGGCCATGCCCACCCGCAGGCCTCCGGCGGTCAGGATCATGATGAAGCGGGTGACTCCCGCCAGGGTGGCGATCATTTCCGTCTGCCCCGGATACTTGTACCCGGCCATGTGCAGGGCTTCCTTGGATACCGGGGCGGTGACCAGGGCAGAGGCTTCGCCGTTCAGGCACGCCGACACTCCCCACAGGATGCCGCGCCCGGCCACCATGCCGGCTTCGGCCGAGATGCGGCCGTAGGAGGGCCGGCATTCGCGGGCGCCTTCCAGCTCCAGCACGGGTATGCCGGCATCAGGAGCCAAATCCCTGAGTGATTCCACCCGGTTAAGGGCCAGGGGTTCCCCCAGGGAAACGTTCAATTCGGTCAGCGCCGCATAGGGAGCGGCCAGGACCACGTTGCGCCGCTGGCGTTCCGGCAGGAGCGCCAGGGCCTTCAGGGTGACTTCCGGCCCGACCCCGTTGGGATCGCCGCAACTGATGATGAGGGGAAGCAAAAGACCACGTCCTGTCTTGCGGGGGCCGGGCGTAGCGCCCGATCCCGCCGGGTGAACCATCCTTTACGGATAATTTACAGATTTTGCCGGTAAAAGTCAAGCGAAAGACCGCAGCGATTTGGGGTCTCCGGGGGTTCCGGCGCGGGGTTGCGGAAGGACTGTGAGGCCGCCGCGCGCCGGGCCGGGATGGGGAACCATTGCCTCCCTCCCCCCGTTAAAATATACGGAAGAACGGAACAAATTTACAACCTCATGCCGAGGCCGGGGGAAACTCGCGGCCCCGCCCCGCCTTCCCCTACCCTCCTCACCTCCGAAGTTTGCCTCGTATTTATGATACAACCTTCGGAACTATCCAGCGGAGACCAGGTGGACTTGAACGAAGAGCTGAGCGGTAGCGAGCGGGTGTACGACGGCAAACTGTTGCAGGTGTACCGGGACGTTGTGCGGCTGGCCGACGGCCACGAAGAAATCCGGGAGGTCATCCGGCACCCGGGCGCGGCGGTGGTCGTCCCCTACCTGGGCGGAGGCCGGGTCATCGCGGTGCGGCAGTACCGCCATCCTCTCGCGCGGGTAACCCTGGAATTTCCTGCCGGGCGCCTGGATCCGGAGGAAGATCCCCAGGACTGCGCCCGCCGCGAACTGGCCGAGGAGACCGGGTACACCGCCGGGCGGTGGGAGATCCTGTTCCGCATGCACCCGGCGCCGGGCTACGCCGACGAACTGCTGGTGATCTACCTGGCCCGGGATCTGCAGGAAGGCCCCAACCACCCCGACGAGGACGAACAGGTCCTGGTGGAGACGGTGGATCTGGATTTCCTGGTGAACGAGTTCCGCGGCGGCCGGCTGACCGATTCCAAAACCGTGGCCGCCCTGCTCTACCTGCGGGCCTTTCCTGAAACCCTGGAACCGTAGAGCCGGTTCGGATAGTCCTGAACCACGCTCCGCCATGGCCATTTTCCGGCGAATAGCCTTACGATCTTTTAGCCGCGATCCGTCAACCGACGGATGGCCCATCGAATCAGTGAATCATTTCCGCGCCCTCCGGACAGGTTTTGGCCGCCGGGCCGCGGGAGCGTAAAATTTGCTTGACATTGGCTTCGGGATTTCTTATCTTATAACTGCGGGATTGCCGTCAATGGTCCCGCCTGACCGCCACCGGAGGACGATTTCTGATTTCTGCGCCTCTCCCGCGCCGCCTGTGCGGCCGGCCCGGGGGAAAGAAGCATCCATCAGAGGGTGACCGCCCCCAGAGACCCGCTCTAACCGTCCGCCGTCGCCGACGGCCTTAGAGCGTTTTGTTTTTACCCCAACCCAGACAACGAGGCATCACTACGGAGAAAAACACCCAGAATCCCGCGATGAGTGGGACGGATTCCGCTGCCGAACGCGCCCAGATCCCCCTGAAAGAAGGGGAGCTGTTCACCCTGGCGGGAGTCCACGACCGCAACCTGAAGGTGTTGCGGGCCTGCCTGGCGGCCAAGATCATCGCCAACAGCGAGGCCATCGTCCTGACGGGCCACCCCGAGGAGATCCTGGAAGCCCAGAACGTCGTCGAGGAGCTGCTGAAGATCGGGCGGCGCCGCGGCGTGGTGGAAGGGGAGGACGTGGAAACCGTTCTGCGCATCATGTCCCGCGGCGAGCAGTTGGAAGCGCGGGAAATCCCCTCCGGATACTCCAACATCGAGACCCCGGAAAAGCGCATCTACCTGCGCACCCCCAACCAGGAACGGTACTACCAGGCCTCGCTGGTCAACGACATGGTCTTTGCCATCGGGCCGGCGGGCACGGGCAAGACCTACCTGGCCGTGGCCATGGCGGTGCAGGCCCTGACCCGCCACCAGGTCAAGCGCCTGATCCTGGTGCGCCCGGCGGTGGAAGCGGGGGAGAACCTGGGCTTCCTGCCCGGCGACCTGAAAGAGAAGGTGGACCCCTATTTCCGCCCCCTGTACGACGCCCTGATGGAGATGGTCCCCACCGACCGGGTCAAGCGCATGATCGAGCGCAACGTCATCGAGGTGGCGCCGCTGGCCTACATGCGCGGCCGCACCCTGTCGGACGCCTTCGTCATCCTGGACGAGGCCCAGAACACCACCCGCGAACAGATGATGATGTTCCTGACCCGCCTGGGAGCGCGCTCCAAGACGGTCATCACCGGCGACCGCACCCAGATTGACCTGCCCCGCAAGGAAGATTCCGGGCTGCTGGCGGTGCCCCGCATCCTGCGCAATATCCCCGGGATCGCCTTCATCGAGCTGCAGGAAGCCGATGCCGTGCGCCACCCCCTGGTGCGGCAGATCATCAAGGCTTACCAGGTGTGGCGGGAAAACGGGACAGAGGAGGGCGACGGAGCCGGTGCTCCGGCCGCCGCCGAAACCCCTCTGGAGACGCCCCCGGCGCGAAGCGAAGACTCCAGGACGTAACCGTTACGTTTTCCCCGGCAGCGCTTCGGAGGGCCATCCGTCAGCCGACGGATGGCCCTCCGAAATGGTGAACCTTTGCCGGCGAACGCGTAAGCCCCGGGTTCGTTCGACCATCCGGGATCCAAACCGTCAGATACAAAATTTTCCTTGTTTTGGCGGCAGATTTGTGGTATATTAAAAGTTGCTCCTGACTTGGCCAATCCCGATACCCTTCGTCCCCGACCCCGCCGGAGCGTGCGCGTCTTCACCGCGCATCCCTACGGTCAGGCGGACGAAAAACGCCTGGGATCCCTGGCCCGGCGCCTGCTGCGGCAGGAAGGCTGGGACCTGCAGGTCCACGTCATCGTGGCCGACGACGCGGAACTCGCCCGGCTGCACGCACAGTTCCTGGGCGACCCCGAGCCCACCGACGTAATGGCTTTCCCGGGGGATCCCGATGACGGGACGCCGGGGGAAATCTATGTCAGCCTGGACCAGGCCCGGGAGCAGGCCCTGGAGGACGGCGAGCCGGTGCAGAAGGCGCTGGAGCGCCTGGTGGTGCACGGCCTGCTGCACCTGGGCGGCTGGCGCGATGATTCCGAAGACGAACGGCGCGCCATGCTGGAGCATGGAGAACGGTACCTGTCCGGGCCGTACGACGTCCTGCCGGGGGGGTAATGTATCAGAATAGCATTAAAAAGCAATAGTTTAACGCTTGTGGAAGATGGTTTAAGCGCCGGATTTCTGCTTCTGGCCATGGGAGTGCTCCTGGCCCTTTCCGCCTTCTTTTCGTCGGTGGAAACGGCTTTCTTCTCCCTGCCGCAGAGCATCCTGGCGGAATTGAAAGAATCGCAGGATCCCCGGGCCCGGCGGGTTGTCCGCCTGCTGGACCGCCCCAAGGAGCTGCTCATCACCATCCTGACTGCCAACAGCCTGATGAATGTGGCCCTGGCGGTCCTGGCTGCCGTGCTGACGCTGCGCCTGGCGGAAGCCACCGGGTTCCCCCTGGGCCTGGGACTGGCCCTGGAAGTGGTCGTCATCACCGGGATCATCCTGATCATGGGCGAGATCACGCCCAAGATCATGGCCTTAAAGCACGCCCGCACCTGGACGTTGTGGACGGCCATGCCCATAGACCTGGTTTGCCGCCTGCTGAAGCCGCTGACGATAGTCCTGAACCTGCTGTCCGGCGGCGTCTCCCGGGCCATGGGCGTGGAACGCCGGCGCCTGAGCCTGTCGGAAGACGAGATCCGCGCCCTGGTGGAAGTGTCCGAAGGCCGCGGGGCGCTGGAAGCCGAGGAGAAAGAGATGATCCAGGGGATCTTCGAATTCTCCGAGACCACCGTCCGGGAAATCATGGTGCCGCGGGTCGATATCATCAGCCTGCCCCTGACCGCCAACCTTGATGACGTCATCCGCGTGCTGAAGGAAGAGGGCCATTCCCGCCTGCCCATCTACCACGACAACCTGGACAACATCGCCGGCATCATCCATGTCAAAGACCTGCTGCCCTACATGCAGAACGGGGAAATCAAGGTGGAGCTGGCCGATGTCCTGCGCCTGGCCCATTTCGTGCCCGAGGGCAAAAAGATTGACGACCTCCTGCGCCAGTTCCAGTTGGAAAAGTTCCACATGGCCATCGTGGTGGACGAGTACGGCGGGACCGCGGGCCTGGTGACCCTGGAGGACGTCCTGGAAGAGATCGTGGGGGAAATCCAGGACGAGTACGACGCTGAGATCCCGCTGTTCCAGAAGCTGGACGACAACACCCTTCTGGCCGATGCGCGGATCAACATCTGGGAAGTCAACGAGATCCTGGGGGATCGGTTGATCCCGGAAGAGGAAGATTACGACACCCTGGGGGGGTTCATCTTTTCGCTGACGGGCAATCTGCCCCGGCCCAAAGAGAGTTTCGATTACGGGGATCTGCATTTCGTGGTCGAGGAGCTGTCCGGCAAACGGATCGGCACGATCCGCATCGAACGCCGCCCGCGCCTGGAAGAGCAGGGCGCTTCCTGATGGGGAGCGGCCTCCACGAGACCCTGACTTCGCGCTTCGCGCATGAAACCGACGCCTGAAACCCCTCCAAAGAAGTTGAGGACTATCTGGGTCCGAATCGCCGCTTTCTTCCTGCGGCGCCAGTTGAAAACCGGCCCCGATGCCCCTCTGGATTTTGCCCGGCTCTTGAACGAGCCGAAGGACTGGCTGCTGGTTATGCCGGCAGAAGCGAACGCCTTCGACGCGGCCCTGCCCCTGTGCCTGGACCTGTTGGAGCGCGTTCAGGGCATCCGTATGCACTTGCTGGTGCCCCACGATTTCCGCCACTGGATCACAGTGAAAACGCCCATGCTGAAAGTGCATCCCTTTCATCCCCAGGATCTCATCTGGGGGCGCTTTCCGCGGCGTGCGCTGATCGAGCGACTGCATAACCTCAAACCCGACGTTGCCATGGATTTGAGCCCTCTGCCTACACCCCTGTCGCTGTACGCCTGCGCGCACAGCGGCGCGCAGGTGCGAGGGGCTATTTCCCGCAAGTACGGGGACGAAGTATTCAACTTCCTGGTCCAATCCGGAGCCGAGGACATCGGGGAACGGTACCGCACCCTGTTTGCGTACCTTTCCTGAGTTGTTAATGTCTTTGGACACCCGAGAATTAGAGCAACAGTTTTTCCCCTTCGTCAAGAAGCCGGACCGCTACACCGGCGGGGAGCTGTACCTGCCTCCCTTGCCCGAGTCGCCCGAGATCCGGGCGGCCCTGGCGTTCCCCGACCTGTACGAGCTGGGGATGTCGTACCTGGGCCTGCGCCTCCTGCTACACCGCGCCCTGCAGGTGGAGGGGGTGGCGTGCGAGCGCGTCTTCATGCCCTGGTTCGACGCCGAGGCTCGCCTGCGCGCTCTGAACCTTCCCCTCTTCACCCTGGAAACCCGCACCCCCCTGCGCGAGCTCGACCTGCTGGGCATCAACCTGCAGTACGAGTTGCACGCCACCAACGTCCTGGCCCTGCTCGATCTGGGCGGCATTCCCCTGCGCGCCGAGCACCGCTCCGAGTCCGATCCCGTGGTCCTCGGCGGCGGTCCTCTGGCCCTGCACGGGGAACCCTTCGCCCCCTTCTTCGACGCTCTGGCCTTGGGCGACGGTGAGGACCTCTTCCCGGAGATCCTGCATGTCCTGAAGGAGCAGAAGCGCCGGGGCGCCTCCCGCCGGACGACAGTCCGGGCGCTGGGGGATATTCCCGGCGTGTACCTGCCCGGTTACTATCAGCCGCAGTACGGTCCGGACGGCCGCTTCCGGGGCATGAAGCGGCTGGACCCCGGTCTGCCGGAGGTCGTGTCCGCCCGCGTCACCCCCAGGCTGCTGCCCGAGCATTACCCCGCCAAGCCCCTGGTCCCCTCGGTGGAAGCCACCCACAACCGGCTGATCCTGGAGATCGCCCGGGGGTGCAGCCGAGGCTGCCGCTTCTGCGGCCCGGGCATGACCAACCGCCCGGTGCGCGAGCGGCCCGTGGCCGACATCGTGGCCGAAGCCGCCGCCGGGCTGGAAGCCACGGGGTACAGCGAAATCTCCCTGCTCTCCCTGTCCATCGCGGATTATTCCTGCCTGGAAACGCTGCTGGACGCTCTCCGGCCCATCCTGGAGGCGCGCCAGGTGTCCCTGTCGTTCCCCTCGCTGCGGCCCGACCGCTTCACCCCCCAGATGGCCGACCGCGCCGCGGCGGGGTCGCGCACCGGGCTGACCCTGGCCCCGGAAGCGGCCAGCGAACGGCTGCGGGCCATCATCAACAAGGAGACCACCGACCAGGACCTGCTGCGGGCCGTGCGCCTGGCCTACGAGCGCCGCTGGAAATCGGTCAAGCTCTATTTCATGGCCGGCCTGCCCGGGGAAACCGACGACGACCTCTACGCCATGGTGGACCTGGTGCGCGAGGTGGTCATGACCGGCAAGGGGCTGGGAGGGCGCCACGTGACGGTGTCGGTCTCGCCCTTTACCCCCAAGCCGCACACTCCCTTCGAGCGTGAAGGGCAGGCGCCCCCGGAGGGTCTGCGCCGCCGCCTGGGCATTCTGACCTCCAGGTTCGGCCGCTGGCACGCGGTCAAGCTGGAGCTGCGCGACCTGGACGTCTCCCGCATGGAGGCGGCCATTGCCCGGGGCGACCGCCGCACCGCCGAGGCCATCGAGGCCTCTTTCCGTGCCGGTGGGCGCTTCGACGCCTGGACCGACGGCTTTTCCATGACCCGCTGGGAGCAGGCCTTCCGCCAGGCGGGGCTGGATCCGGAAGCCGGCAGCCGGCGCATCCCGGAAGACGAACCGACCCCCTGGGATCACTTACAGCCCGGGGTGACGGAGGAGTTCCTGCAGAGCGAACGGGAAGCCGCCGCGGCGGCGGAATTCACCTCCGACTGCCGCCGCGACGTGTGCCACATGTGCGGCCTGCACCAGCGTTCTGACCTGCCCTGCCCAGAAATTCCCCGGCTGGAACCGTATATTCCTGCAGAGGCTGCTGCCTCGCCGCCCCCGGGGGAATTCCGCCGCTACCGGCTGACCTACCGCCGCCGGGAGGCGGCGCGGTACGTGTCCCACCTGGACGCCGTGGGGGTGCTGGAACGCGCCCTGCGCCGCCTGGGTCTGCCCCTGGAATTTACCCAGGGGATGAAGCCGCACCCCTGGCTGATCGCCTCGCCGCCCCTGCCCGTGGGTATGACCTCGCGGGCGGAGTACCTGGACTTCGGTCTGGCCGGCGATTGGACCCCGGACCGGATGGCGAACTTCCGGGAAGGGCTGCCCCCCGGCTTCGAAGCCGTGGACGTGGCGCCCCTGTCCGGCAAGGGGCTCAGCCTGGGATCGCTGAACGTGTTCCTCTACCGCGCTGAACCGGCCGCGGCCCGGCCGGCGGAGCAGATCGAAGAGCTGCAGCAGGCGGTGGAAGAATTCCTGGCCAGCGAAAGCGTCCTGTTGTTGCGTACCGGTCCACAGAAAGCCCAGCCCCTGGAGGCTCGCGGGGCGGTCTGGCGCCTGGAGGCCCAGGTCGGCGGCGCACTGTGGATCGGCCTGAAAACCTCGGGCGGCCCCACCCCCAAAGCCGTTGAAATCCTGGGCTGGCTGACTCGGGAAAGCGCCGATGAGATCATCTCCGGCTGGCGCCTGGAACGGGTGGAAATGGGCTGGGACCTGGAGGGCCGCCGCTTATCACCTTCTGAACCTGTAAATAGAGAGACACTGACCACGGGGGAGAGTACATGACATCCCAATGAAAAAAGAAATCATCATTAATTCCGGACCTTCCGAGACCCGCATCGCCATGCTGGAAGACGGCGAGCTGGTGGAACTGTTCGTGGAACGGCCGCAAAACGAGCGCACCCTGGGCAACATCTACAAGGGCGTGGTGCGCAAGGTCGTTCCCGGAATGCAGGCCGCCTTCGTCAGCATCGGCGGGGAGAGCGACGCTTTCCTGCACTTTTCCGACGTCGCCGACGTCGGCCGCACCGACGGCATGGCCTCCACGCCCATCGTGGAGATGGAAGTCACCAATCCCGACGGCAGCATCAGCACGGTGCGGGCTCCGCTGCGCAACGGGCAGGAAATCATCGTTCAAGTTATCAAGGAGCCGATCGGCTCCAAAGGGCCCCGCATCACCTCCCAGGTGTCTCTCCCCGGACGCTTCCTGGTGCTGATCCCGGGCCAGAACGACGCCGGCATCTCGCGGCGCGTCACCAACCTGGAAGAGCGCCGCCGGCTGCGGCAGGTCGCCCGGGCCGTCCGCCCCAAGGGCTTCGGTCTGATCATCCGCACGGTGGCCGAAAGCCGCACCCAGGAAGAGCTGGCGGCCGACTTGAACAGCCTCCTGGACCAGTGGAAAGTGCTGGAAAAAAAGATCCGCGAGGAGAAGGCGCCGGCCCTGGTCTACCGCGACCTGAGCATGGCCTTCTCCGTGGTGCGCGACCTGTGCACCCCGGACATCAGCTCCCTGATCACCGATTCCAAAACCCTGCACAAGGAGATTCTCCGCTACCTGACGGACACCGCGCCCCAGATCCTGCCGGCTCTGCAGCTCTACTCCGCCAAGACGCCGATCTTCGATCACTTCAAGATCGAGCAGAAGATCGAAAACATCATCTCCCGCCGCGTCTACCTGGAAGGCGGAGGCTACATCATCATTGACCACACCGAAGCCATGGTGGTCGTTGACGTGAACTCAGGGCGGTTCATGGGCAAGAAGGATCACGAGGAGAATTCGCTGAAGATCAACCTGCGGGCGGCCCGGGAAATCGCCCGGCAGTTGCGCCTGCGGGATATCGGCGGGTTGATTGTGATTGACTTCATTGACCTGGAGGCCGAGCGCAACCGCCGCAAGGTGTATGAGGATATGAAAAAGCACCTGCGCCGCGACCGCGCCAAGACCGACTTGGCCCCACTAAGCAACTTCGGGCTGATGGAAATGACCCGTCAGCGGTTGCGGCCGGCTCTGCTCTTCACCTTCAATGAACCCTGCCCCACCTGTCGGGGCACAGGCATGGTGCCGTCCCTGGAGACGGTCATCACCAAGCTGGAGCGGTGGATCAGCCGCTTCCGCCACGCCACCAAGGAGCCGCGCGTCCTGCTGACGGTGCACCCCGAAGTGGCCAAGGCGCTGACCGCCGAAAAGAAATCCCGCCTCCGCCAGTTGATGCTCAAGCACCTTATCTACATCAAGGTGCAGGAGGACGGGGAGTTGCGGGAGGACGAAATCCGCGCCTTCTCCTACCGGCAGAAAAAGGATGTGACGGCGGAATATAATCTCTGAGAACTCACTGAGGGGGCGCCTTTCGGGGCGCCCTCTTTTTTACTCAGATGATCCCAAATGTTCATAAAATTCCTTGAATTTCACCCATAAGATACTTAAATTTTCCAAATAGCCAACAAGTGGGAGCCGCCGGTGCAGTTTGACGAAATCGGGTATTGGTCTGAAGTTAAACTGGACATTATCAAGGATTACGCTCGGGCTTATTCGACCATCATGGCATCCCAGCGGAATCCAGCGTTTTATCATATGTATATTGATGGATTTTCCGGTTCAGGAGTCCATATTTCCAAAACCAGCGGCGAGTTCGTGCTAGGTAGTCCCCTGAATGCCTTGAACATTGCTCCTCCTTTCAAAGAATATTATTTCATTGATCTTGACGGATCGAAAATCGCCGAGCTGCAACGGGTTGTAGGAGAACGGGAAAACGTGCATATATTTGAAGGTGATTGTAATGAAATATTGCTGAAAAGCGTTTTCCCGAATGTGAGATACCGAAACCATCGGCGAGCACTCTGCCTACTTGACTCCTATGGTTTGCATTTAAAATGGCAGGTTATCCAATTAGCAGGACGGGTAAAGAGCATAGACCTTTTTCTGAATTTTCCTATCATGGATATGAACCGCAATGCACTCTGGCGATATCCTGAAAAGGTAGAAGCAACCGGGATTGAGAGAATGACTACTTTCTGGGGCGACGAATCCTGGCGTGGGGCTGCTTACAGGCAGCAGGCTTTATTTGATACCGATGAGGGTAAAACTGCAACTAACATAGAAATTGCCAAAGCTTTTCAAAAGAGGCTTTCGGATATAGCTCATTTTGCGCATGTCGCAGATCCGCTTCCCATGCGTAACTCTAGAGGCGCAGTGGTGTACTACCTTTTCTTTGCTTCACAAAAGCCAGTGTCTCTGAAAATTATCAAAGATATTTTCAGGAAGTATCGCGATAGGGGGAGATGACGATGGGGAAGACGACTATTGAATGGACAGGTTTATCCTGGAATCCAGTGACCGGCTGCACCAAGATCAGCCTGGGCTGCAAAAACTGTTATGCCGAGCGCATGGCACTCCGCTTAAAAGCGATGGGTCAACCCAATTATAAAGCTGGATTTGAACTTGCGTTGCATGAAGAAACGTTGGATTTGCCGCTAAAATGGAAAAAGCCACAGATGATATTTGTCAATTCCATGAGCGATCTCTTCCATGAAAACGTTTCTCTTGATTTTATTCGAAAAGTATTCGAGGTCATGGGTTCAGCCCAGTGGCACACATTTCAGGTATTAACGAAGAGATCTGAGAGACTTGCTGCGTTGGATTCTCACCTAGTCTGGCCGCCGAATGTCTGGATGGGTGTCAGTGTTGAGAATGACCAATATAAGCGGCGAATATCCGATCTCGTTAAAAGCCGGGCGCAGGTTAAGTTCTTATCTCTTGAGCCGCTTTTAGGTCCGATACATGATCTTGATCTTCATGGGATACAGTGGGTTATTGTAGGCGGGGAATCCGGCCCTCATGCGCGGGTCATGAAGGAATCGTGGGTTACCGAAGTACGCGATACCTGCATAAAATCGAACGTACCGTTCTTTTTTAAACAATGGGGAGGTGTTTTCAAAAAGAAGGCGGGACGTAAACTGGAGGGGATAATTTGGGAAGAATTACCCACCCAATCCTTACTTTAATCTTTCAAATCCCACCTTCTTGCACCGTAACCCTATACCTTATAGAATGTCGCAGACTCAAGATAATATCACCCTCCTCACCGCCTCCTCCCTCGCCCGCCACTACCGCTTCGGATCGTCCCTGGTCAAGGCCCTGGACGGGGTGGACCTGGACGTGCGCCGCGGGGAATTTCTGGGCATCGTGGGAGCCTCCGGGTCGGGCAAGTCCACCCTGCTGAATCTGCTGGGAGGCCTGGACACGCCCACCGCGGGGGCCATCCGCACCGCCGAAGGCGACCTGAACCGCATGAACCCGCGCCGCCTGGCCCGCTACCGCGCCACCGAGGTGGGGATGATCTTTCAGTCCTTCAACCTGGTGCCGCACCGCTCCGCTCTGGGTAACGTGGAATTAGCCCTCTATTTCCTGGACGTTCCCCTGCGCCGCCGCCGCGCTCTGGCCGCCGAGATGCTGACCCGCGTGGGGCTGGCGGACCGCCTGGAGCACCGCCCCGCCGATCTCTCCGGCGGCGAACAGCAGCGCGTGGCCATCGCCCGGGCGCTGGTCAAGAATCCCGCCCTGCTGCTGGCCGATGAGCCCACCGGCAACCTGGACCGCGACGCCACCCACATGATCGGCGACATCCTGGCCGACTGGAACCGCGGCGGCGGGACGGTCATCATGGTCACGCACAACCTGGACCTGGCCCGTGCCCGGGCGCACCGCGTCCTGCGCATGGATTACGGCCGTTTCGTCGCCGAAGATCTTTCCGCCGGAGGCCTGGAATGACGGCCCGCGACCTGATTGCCATGTCCTTCGGCAACCTGTGGCGCATGAAGCTGCGCTCGGCCCTGACCATTGCCGGAGTCGTCATCGGCATCGCCGCGCTGGTGTCCATGATGTCCTTCGGCGCGGGGTTGCAGAAGAACGTGGCGGAAAGTTTCGAGGCCATGGAGCTGTTCAGCACGTTGAAAGTGCTCCCCCGGCCCCAGACCCAGTCGTCCGGCCCGGACACCGCCACCTATCGCACCCTGGATTCGACCGCCATCCGCCAGTTGTCGCAGATCCCGGGCGTGAAGTCGGTCTGGCCGGAACAGGTTTTTCAGGTGCGCGCCAAGCTGGGGGAGAAGGGGGCCAACACCTCGGTGCAGGCGCTGCCCGCCGAAGCCGGCCAATGGAAGGTCTTCCGCACCCTGAAAGCGGGCCGGTTCTTCGCTTCCGACACCGTCCGGGAAGCCGTGCTCCAGCGCGAGCTGCTGAAACGGCTGGGGTTGACCGATCCCGATTCCGCCCTGGGCCGGGAGATCACCCTGATCACGGCCAAGGTCAACCTGGCGGCGGTGTGGGGGGGCGCCATGGGAGTGAAAGGCCTGAACCCCTTCGCCGAGGCCCGGTACACCTTCACCATCAGCGGCGTCCTGGAGTCGACCATGTCGGAATATCAGCCCCGCGACCTGATCATCCCCATCGGTGCGGCCCAGCAGATGGAATACCTCAGTTTCAGCAGCCCCTTTGAACTGCTGAACCAGGTCACCCGGGGGGCCGGCGGCGGCTACTCCAGCCTGACGCTGCGGATCGCACACAGCCGCGACCACGATGCGGTGCGCGATTCCATTGACGCGTTGGGCTACAACACCTTCAGTTTCGCGGATATGTTCGCGGAAGCGCGCCGCGCCCTGATGATCTTCGACGCCGCGCTGGGCGTGGTCGGCTTCATCGCCCTGGTGGTGGCTTCGCTGGGCATCGCCAACACCCTGGTGATGTCCATCATGGAGCGCTACCGGGAGATCGGCATCCTGAAATCGCTGGGGGCCGACGACCGGGACGTGCGCCGCCTGTTCCTGGCCGAAAGCGCGGTCATCGGCTTCCTGGGGTCGGTGCTGGGGCTGGTCTTCGGTTGGATCATCACCCGTATCGCTCAGGCTATCGCCGGCTATTTCATGGCCAGGGAAGGAGTACCGCGCATGGAACTGTTCGACCTGCCCTGGTGGTTGATCTCGCTGGCCATCGTCTTCGGCGTGGGCGTCAGCCTGCTGGCGGGACTCTATCCCTCCCGCCGCGCCACCAAGGTGGACCCGGTGCAGGCGTTGCGGCACGACTGATCCCCCGGCCTCCCGAAGGCGCTGCCCCACGACCCCGGTGGCCGGCTCCTCCCCTTCCTTTCCCCCTTCTCCCAAAAACGGCATTCCAATTCCCCACCGGTCTGAATCCGGCAAAAATCCCTTGACATTCCCCCCCAAAAGCGTTATAATTTAGCCACGAAAAATATCGCGCAAAGCCGCCGGGGGGTGGGTCACACGGTTTTGCTGCGATGGAACTCTCCGCGATGGCCGTACGTTCCGGCATGACCAAAGGGGGGTCCTTCGCCGCTTTACACTCAACTCTCACCTGTTCCCGTCCGCGCTCCACAACCACCGAATAAATTTCGACGGATTTATGCGCCAGAATCGCGACAGTGCCCCGCGAACGCCGCGCCCGCTCCTATCAGCCGGGGCGGTCATCGGCCTCCTGGCCGGACTCTGGGCCGCGGCCCTGGCCGCCTCCGCGCCGGAAGTGCCGTCCGCCGCCGCACCTCCCGCCTCCTCCTACCAGGAACAGGCCCGCCGGTACTTCCTCGACCGCAGCATGAGCTTCGCCCAGGAGCTGCTGCTGAAGGAACAGTACCTGGGACTGCTGTACGAGTCCACCACCCGGGAGATGAAGGCCCGCCGGGGCGACGGCCTGGATCCCGCCCTGGTGAAGAGCCCCCTGTGGGACGTGCCGCCGGCGCACCTGGAGATGCAGGATTCCACCCTGGACGCCTCCATCGCCGGACGCTACCGCGCCTGGGTGGATTACGAGCGGCGCGAGTACCAGCGGCGCCTGGAGTTGATCCTGGACCTGCGCTCACGCCTGATCGCCGCCGGCCGGCCCGAGCAGAACGAGCGGATGTTCCGCCGCGAGCTGAAACAGGCCCTGTTCGCCTACGGCAAGTCCGAATGGGAGCTGGCCCGCCTGCTCTTTGACCGCCTGCTGGAAGACTACCAGTTCCAGGGAGTGGATGATATCCTTTACTACCAGGGCCAGGTCTGCCTGCAACTGCGCCTCCTGGACTGTGCCCTGGACTACTTCACCCGCCTGCTGACCCAATGCCCGGCCTCCACCTATCGCGCCTTGAGCTACGACCAGGCCACCGCCCTGCTGCAGGCCACCGGCCAGGGTCGTGTCCTGCGGGTACTGTACGGCCGCTATATGGAAGAGGGCGCCCCCGGCGACCCGGCGCAGATGGGCGGGGTGCACCTGCGCGCGGCCCGCTCCGAGGCCGACCTGGGGCACTACGAGGCCGCGGTCAACCTCCTCACCCGGGTGGACGCCCGCAGCCCGCACTACCTCGCCTCCCGCTACCTGCTGGCCGATTGCCTGGCCGCCCTGGAGGACTGGCCCCGCGCCGTCCACGTGCTCTCGGAAATGGTGGACCTGGAACAGGGCGACATGCCTTATGACCGCTGGCGCATGCTGGTGGACGAAGCCCGCATCAAGCTGGCCTTCTACTACTACGAATGGGGCGACTACGAGCGGGCCGCCGATCTCTTCGCCCAGGTGAAGAGCAATTCCCCCTTCTACGATCGCTCCCTGCTGGGCAAGGCCTGGATCGCCTACCAGTTGGACGACTACGATGAAGCCACCGCCAAATCCCGGGAAATGCTGAAGCTCTACCCCCGCTCCACGGAAATCTATGAGGCCAACTCCCTGGCGGGGTACTGCTTCGAACAACTGGGTCGGAACGACGAGGCCATGACCCACTTCCTGGATGTGCTCGAAGCCGGCGTGGGACGATCCCAGTTGCAGAGCTTCCTGGAGGAGCGCCGCCGCATCGCCGAATCCCTGGCCGACCTGGAAGCCCTGGAGGAGGAGGTATTCGCCTCCGGCGACGAGAGGATGTTCTCCGACTACCGCCGCGCCCGCGACCAACTGTGGGTCTGCAAGCAGCGCATCGGCCTGGCCGAACTGCTGCAGGTCAATGCCCGGATGAAGGGCCTGGTCGAGGAGCGGGTGGCACTGGACCAGGTGGCCGCCCGGCACGCCCGGCTGGAGGATTCCGTATCCACCAGTCAGAACGCCGAACTCATCGCCGATTTTCTGGCCCTGGAAGACCGCATTTATACCGCCATGGAGCACCTGAAGGCGGCGGGCAAGGAGCAGTTGAAATCCACGCCCCTCTACTATAAAGAGGCGCAGGTGGGGTATATCAATGCCCGCGCCGACAGCCTGGCCGCCCGCCTGGAAGGGGAAATCGCCCGCCTGACCACCGGCGCCCAGGACGCGGAAATGTACAAGCAGGCCGCCCTGGCCCGGGAGGACGGCGCCGAGGCGCTGGAACTGGGCCTGCGCCGGCAGCGCCTGGACGAAGCCCTGGTGGATTCCCACCACGGACAGACCCAGGCTCGAGCCGCCCGCCGTCCGGTGTTGAAGACCCGGGTGGACCGCTGGAGCGACTTCAGCTTCAGCCGCTACGCCATGGGCGGGATGCAACTGGAGGAGCTGGAGCGCAAGTACGAACGCCTCCGGCAGGTGGACGAGTACATCACCGTTCTCGATGAGATGATCGAACAGGGCCGGGAAGCCGCTCCTCCGGAGGGGGCGGAACCGCCCGAGCAGCACCCATGATACAAGGGTAGGTCAGACATTCCTGTCTGACAGGGTAGATCGGACATTCCTGTCTGACAGTGACGGGGAAGAAGCCATGACAGACAGGCATGTCCATCCCGCCTTGAGAGGTCAGGAAGTTCACGAATCAGCCTGAGTGAGCCGGTGAAAAATCATTGTACCTACCACGGGCACAGGCCGCTGATGAGCCTTTTGAGGCGCGGCGTCGGCATGCCGGCCTGGGGATGCGCGGTGCTGCTGTTGCTGAGCCTGGCGCTGACGGCCCAGGGCCGCCCCCGGGAAGCGCTCCCCGCCGACCTGCTCGAACAGTGGCATCAACTGAAGGCCCAGGGCTCCGACCAGGGCCGGACCGCCGAGCTGCTGGCCGAAGGCGAGCGCATCATCCTGCGCCTGGAGGAACTGGACGATCTGCGCCGCGACCCCAAGAACGCCTCCAGCAGCCTGGATCAGCGCGTTCTGCAACTGCAGGATCGCTTCCGCGACCTCCTGCGCCGCCTGGAAATGACCCGGGTGTCGCAGCTCTCCCGCGGCGAACTCCAGGCCATGCGCGACCGCTACGACCGGGAACGCGCCCAACTGGAGCTCGAAACCCGCGCCCTGGAAGACTCCATCATCGCCCGCGGCGAATATTTCCTGGCCACCTACAAGCAGAACATCAACTACAGCCATTACCTGTCCAAGCAGGAAATGATCGTGGATTTCCTGTACCGCCTGGCGGAAATCTATTACCGCCGCGGGGAAGAAACCTTCTACACCACCAACGATATCGCCGCCTTCAAACCGGCCTTGGAAAAATACCAGCGCATCATTGACGAATTCCCTGCTTCCGAATACGTGGACGACGCGCTCTACAACATCGCCTACGTGAAGAATACTTCCCGCCTTCCCGACGACCAGCAGGAAGCCATCAAGCTGTACCGGACCCTGATCGAAAAGTATTCCAGTTCGGGGTTCGTGCCGGAAGCCTACTGGCGGGTGGCGGAATACTACTTCTACCAGGAACCGCCGCAGATCGTCGCGGCCATTGACCACTATTCCGCTCTGCTGAACTACCCCGACACTCACTGGTACGCCCGGGGGCTGTACAAGATCGGCTGGTGCCACTTCCGCCAGGCGGATTACCCCCAGGCCATAAACTTCTTCACGCAGACGGTGGAGGCCAGCCTGGACAGCGCCACCGCCGCTCAGGACGTGCTCTTCAGCAGCATGCTGGACGAAGCCCTGGAATACGTCAGCGTCTGCTACGCCCAGGACGAGGCGGAATGGGACGGCGCCGGGGTGGATGAGTGCGTCACCTTCGTGCAGTCCGATTCTCTGCGCCGCCGCACCTACGGCCGCCGTCTCCTGGAATACCTGGGCGACATCTACCGCGCTCAGGTGGGCAAGTACGACCGGGCGGTGGACGCCTACACCGCCTGCCTGGACCTCTACCCGCTGGCCCCGGAAGCCCCCTGGGTGCGGGAAAAGGTGATCACCACCTGCGCCGTCAGCCTGCGCGACTTCGCCCGGGCCTACGATGAAAAGAACCGCCTGTTCGACCTGTACCGCGCCGGCACGGACTGGTCCCAGGCCAACCCCGATTCCGCTCTGCGGGCCCGCGCCGACGAAATCGTGGAACGCTACTACGTGCAGAACATCGGCGAAACCATCGGCCGGGCGCTGCAGGATAACGACCCCGACCGGCTCGACCTGGCCGTGCAGATGTCCCGCAGCTACCTGGAGGTCTTCCCCCAGGGTCCCAACGCCTACACCGTCAACTTCAACCTGGCCGTGCTCCTGGAACAACACCTCAAGAATCCCGAAGCCGCCTACGCCGAATACCTGAAAGTCTCCCGCGACTACCCCGACCTGAGCCACCAAAAAGAATCCGCCGTCAACGCCGTCATCATCGCTCAGCGCCTGGTCAACGCCGAAGGCCGCCCCGCCGATTCCCTCCTGGGCCGGCCCATCAGCGACGCCGAAGTCAAGTTCGTGGACGCCGCCGAAAACTACCTGGCTCTCTTCCCCCAGGGCGAAGAGGCCGAGGTTTTCCTCCTGAACACCGGCTCCATCTACTATAACCACGGCCAGTACCCCGAGTCCCGCCGTTACTATGAAACCCTGCTGACCGAATTCCCCCAGGGCAACCGCCGCGGCGACGCCTACCGCTATATCATGAACGGCTACTTCGCCGAACAAAATTACGCCGAAGCCGAACGCGTCTCCAAGGAAATCCAGGCCGCCGGATTTGACCCCGACCTGGTCGCCGCCGCCAAGACCCGCCAGGCCGAATCCGCCTTCCTCACGGCCGAAGGGCTGAAAGCCGCCACCCACTTTCTGGAAGCCGCCACCGAATTCAAGCGCACCGCCCTGGAATCGCCCGATTACCCCCAGGCCGACAAAGCCCTGTTCGAATCCGGCCTGGCCTACCAGCAGGGCCAAGCCTGGCCCGAGGCCAACGAAGTCTACCTCCTGCTGGTCGAGCGCTACCCCCAGTCTCCTCAGGCCGACAAGGCCCTCTACAACGTCGCCTACAACAGCCAGGCGGAAATGGGCGAAAAGGCCACTGCCGCCGCCACCTTCGAACGCCTGGCCCGCGAATATCCCCAGTCCCCCCTGGCCCAGGACGCCCTGCGCAACGCCAGCATCAACTACGGCGAAGCCCAGGATTGGGCCGGAGCCATCCGGGTCAACACCCTTTACACCCAGATGTTCCCCCAGGCCGGGGACGCCAACGTCTACCTGTTTGAGAACGCCGGTCTCTACCTGAAGTTGGGCGACGAAGCCGCCGCCGAGCAGATCTACGCCGACTACGCCCGCCGTTACCCCGACGACCCCCGCACCGTGCGGGCCCACTGGGAACGGGGCAACTTCCTGAAGGATAAGGGGCGCGCCACGGAGGCCTACGGCGAATTTGCCGCCGGCATCGCCGCCCACCGCCGCCTGACCGGCATGGGCCAGCCCGGCGAAGAGACCTACGCCTCCCGCTGTCTCCTGGAAGTGGTGCGCGGCGACTTCGCCTCCTACGAGGCGGTGCAGTTCGCCCCGGCCAACGCCGTGGCCGCCAACAAGCAGACCAAGCTGGCCCGCCGTGACGCCCTCCTGGCCCAGTTGGAAGAGCTGAACCGCATGGGTAAGGACGAGATGCTGGAAGGGCTCTACCTGGTGGGCAAGGTGGAAGAGGAGCTGTCCCGGGCTTTCCAGAACCAGGAACTGCCCGCCAAGGCCGGCGCCGATGAAAAGATCCTGGACCGCGAGACGGCCAACCAGGACGCCATCGAAATCGGCGTCAAGGCCATGGCTGCCTACCGCAAAGCGAGCGAGGACATGGCCGCCGCGGCCGCCGTCCTGAGGGCCAAGGAAGGCGAACTGGCCGCCCGCCGCGAACAGTTGTCCGCCTGGGTCATCGAAGCCCAGAAGAGCGACCCGCAGCCGCAGGACCTGCCCGATTCCACCGCTGCCCTGGCGGACGTGGACCGCGGCCTGCAGGAAGTGCGGTCGGCCCTGGCCAAATCCGGCACCTGGGCCCAATCCGCCCGGGAGAAGATCCCCGAACTGGCCCTGCGCAACGCGGAAATCAAGCTGGCCACGGTCAAGGCCTTCCTGGCCCTGCCCGACGCCGGCAAGACCGAAGACCTGAAGATGGCCTACCGCGCCGGAGTCCTGACCGAATTCGCCGCCCCGCGCGGCGCCGAGGTGGTGCGCCTGTACCGCGCCGCCATCGGCGAAGCCGGCGGGAGGGGTCAGACACTCCCCTCGCAAGAGGCAGGTCAGACATTTCTGTCTGACAGTGGTGGCTCTGAGGTGACAGACAGGAATGTCTATCCCACCAATTCATGGGTGGCGCGATCCCTGGAGGGCACGGCCGAGCTGTTCAAGTCGCTGGAAGTGGAATTCCGCGCCTTGAACGAGCGGATCCTGGGGGTCTACGGCCAGTACTACGCCGACTACCAGGGGCTGCTGGCCCAGGGCGAAGGGGCCGTCACCTCGCGGGGGCTGGAAGCTGCCGACGTGGCCGAAAAGCTGGTCATCTATTCGGGCCAGTCGGCCGAGTGCGCCAAGGGCGCCCTGCAGGCCCAGGCCGCCCTGCTGGCCGCCGCGGAGGAGGGGGAGGAGATCCCCGCCGAGTTGCGCAGCCGTCTCCTGGCCGCAGCCCTGGAAGAAATTTTCCGCCTGAATGAGCGCTACGCCGCCCTGGCCGCCGAAGCCGGCGCCGCCAAGGCGCAAGCCCAGGCCCGTGGGAGCGAATCGGTGGTCTGGGAAGACGCAGTCATGACCTACGAAGACTGCGCCTACAACTTCGCCGGGCGCCAGGAAGAGCTGCTGGCGGCCGGGTACGACTTCAACCGGGCTCATGGCAACGATCAGCCCCTGGCCCTGCGCCTGGCCTGGGCGCTGGCCGGCCTGGACCGCGAAACCTACCTCCCGCTGCTGGCCGAGCATGGGCAGGAAGCCTGGATCCGGTCCGACCAGGCCTTCCGCGTCAGCCCCGCCTGGACCGAGGGGTGGGAGAGTCTGGATGGGTCCGAGGAGGGCTGGACGGCCCCGGCCGAGGTGATCCACTTCGGGCACGAAGCCGACGAGCTGGCCGGCAGCCTGGCGCTGTGGCTGGAGGTGACCGACCGGAATGTCCTCCCGGCAGACAGGAATGTCTACCCTACCGACTCCTCCGAGGTGGGTCAGGCACTCTTGTCGGACAGAGACAGCACCAACCTGACGGATATCAATGTCTCTCCCACCGTTGACAGCCTCTACCTGCGCCGGGTCTTCGACCTCGGGGATGAGCCGGTGGCCGGGGATCTCTGGATCAGCGCCGAGGGAGGCTTCTCCCTGCTGCTGAACGGGGAATTCGTGGGCGCGGTGGAACCGGGCGCGGACAGCCCCGACCCGGTGCACTACGACGTGGCGCCCCTTCTGAAGCGCGGCCGCAACCTGGTGGCCATCCTGGCGCTGGAGGCCGGCCTGCGCAATCCCGGGGTGCGCCTGGCGCTGCGCTACAAGACCTTGCCTTCACCTTCGCATGGGGGGCCCAATCCATGATCGGCATCAGCCTTCGAATGTGGGCCTGGGGCGTGGGTCTGATCCTGCTCCTGGCCCAGGTGGTTCCGGCGCAGACTCCCTCGCCGGCGGTCAGTGCGGCGGCCGAAGAAGTCACGTCTCCCGCGGCGGCCCGGGCGGTTCCTTCCGCCGGGGGCGAGGGGGAGCTGATCGAGCTGGAGGCCGTGGAGATTCACGGCGAGATCGCCCAGCCCAACGTGGCCATCACGGTATCGCGGGCGGAGCCGCAGTTCCGGGAGATTGACCTGGAGCGGACTCCGGCGGAGACCATGACCGACCTGGACCTGACCGCCCCGGCGGACGGGGCTACGCCGGTGGCCCGGATCCGCGAGTGGGAGGAGATGTTGAAGAAGCCCAGGCAATAGCAGGCAGGCAGGGACGCTTGCCACATCCAAACGGCAAGACCGGCGTCCCCGCCGGTCGGGTTAACTACCGCTGATTTCAGCCCCCCGAGGGGCTCTACCCTCCCTTGCGTTGGAGGACACCCATGCACAAGATGGCCCACTACGAAGTGGACAGGCGAAAACAGATGCTGATAGATCGCCTCGGCGACGAAGAGCTCTTCTTCGGCACGCTGGACACATTCCGGCCGAGGGAGCTGGTGGAAGTGCAGGTGATCCTCTGGAATTACGTCATTGACTATTCCAGCTCGGTGGGCAAGAACTACAACCGGCGCAACCTGACTTCGCGGATGGAGCCGACGGCCAATTACCAGTATCGGGTGGGCTGCCACGAGCGGATTGATTACTGCCGGGGCAACATCTGTCTGAACACGCATCCCAACTGCGCGGGGAACAAGCTGAAGGGGCAGATTGCGGTGTTGCGGGAGATCCTGATGGAATTGAGGCAGCAGCAATAGGGGGTATTCCGGCCCTGGCCAAGGCCCTTTCGGGGGGGCCACATAGCGGGCCGGCGGTCCGCCGCCCGAAACCAAGCAGCCAAACAGCCAAGCAGCCAACAGTCAAAAGCCAAATAGCAAAAAGGGTGGGACAATGGAATCCTTTCAGGCATTCGTGAAGGCGTTCAGCCCGGGGGTGGGTGGTTACCTGTTCATGTGGGCGATCCTCTTCTTCTTCGTGTTGATGGTCGCCATCGCGGCTGAGCGGATGTACTACATCCTGGTACGGTCGAACATCAATGCATCGCGGTTCATGGCCGAGATCCGCAAGCTGGTGATCAACGGGGACATCAAGAAGGCGATGAACCTGTGCAAGGCGGCCGGTCCCAAGGCGTTGCCGGAGGTGACTTTGGCGGCGCTGGCGGAAGCGGACAAGAAGGAGTTTGTGGACTACCGGGCGATTCAGAACGCGGTGGACGAGGCCACGCTGGAGATCATTCCCCGGCTGACCAAGCGGACTCACTACCTGGCCATGATCGCCAACGTGGCGACGCTGATGGGGTTGCTGGGGACGATTTTCGGTCTGATTCAGGCCTTCACCGCGGTGTCGGTGTCGGGGGCGGAGGCGTCGTCGAACCTGGCGGCGGGCATTTCCATCGCCATGATCACGACCTACTGGGGCCTGGTGACGGCCATCCCCTCCATCATCCTGTACACGGTGATCAACACCAAGACCAACAGCATCGTGGATGACATTGACGAGCACTCGGTGAAGCTGATTCACCTCCTGACCGGGAGCAAGTAATGGCTTTCAGACCGTCGTACAAGAAGAAGCGCCAGAACCTGGAGGCGGAAGCCAACCTGACGCCGGTCATGAACCTGATCTGCGTGCTGATCCCGCTGCTGCTGGGGTCAGCCAAGTTCGTGGATCTGGCGCTGCTGGAATATTCCCCGCCCATCATCCAGGAAACGGGGGCTCCAGGGGGAAGCGCCGGCGACAACGGCGGCCAGACCGGAGGTCTGCTGGAACTGCGAGTCAACGTCACCTACAGCGCCCTGGAGGTGTCCATCTTCAACGCCACCGAAGGGGAAAACTACGCCGCCATCACGAAACGCGCCGACGGCGAGTACGACTACGACGCCCTGCGCCGCAAACTGGTGGACGTCAAGACCCGCATCGTGGGGCAGCCGGTAGCCCGCAACCAGCAGTTGGACCCGCAAACCGGCCGCCTGGAAATCGCCGAACAGTACCGCTTCAGCGACGCCGACCAGGTGCGCCTCTCGGCCGAAGGAGACATCCCCCTGCAGACCCTGATCCGGGTTCTGGACGCCTGCCGGGAATATCGCACCGACCAGGGGATCTACAAGCCGCTGTTCCCCTCCCCGGCCCTGGGGCAGATCCAGTAGGTCAGACACAGGTCCGTCTCAGGATGGATTCTTGTCGGACCGGAAAGGGAATTCCTGTCAGATACGAATGTCTGACCCACCCTCGAGGGGCGGTAGGACAGGCAATCCGTCAGCCGATGGATGTCCCCCCGCCTGAAGCCGAGAGCCGACAGCCGATTACCGACCGCCTAACACGGTACAGAGGATACCATGGCATTCGCACCGTCCAAGGGGAAAAAGCACCGCCGCCCGGCGGCCGCCATGCCCCAGTTGACCTCCATGATGGACATGATGGTCATCATGCTCCTGTTCCTGCTGAAAGTCTACTCCACCTCCGGCGCCCTGATCAAGCCGGCCGACGGCGTGGACCTGCCCAGCTCCACGGTGGCCGCCGAACCGGTCAAGGTGCTCTCCCTGTTGGCCACCCGTAACGGACTCTACGAGGAGATCAACGCCCAGCAGCACCGGTTGATCGAGGACCTGGCCGCCCTGCAGGACGACAACCAGGTGGAACTGGGCAACCTGTCGTCCTTCCTGCACCAGGTGCAGGACCGCAACCGGCGGTTCGGCCGGGAAGAGACGCGCACCCTGACCATCCAGGGGGACAAGACCATTCCCTACCGCTGGGTATTGAAGATTATCAATACCTGCTCTAATGCAGGCTTTGAGAAGATAGACTTCGTGGTCTTAAAAGAATCGAAGCATCGAGGCTGACGTGAGCGAATATACCGTCTTTCCCAAAGAATTCCAACGGGACTGGTGGGGCGATTTAGACCGGCGTTTCGCGGTCATCTTCCTGGTCTCTCTGCTGCTGCACGTGTTCTTCCTGAGCTACCTGCAGGGGATCCAGTGGAAGGAGATGACCGAGGAGGATGTGAATCGTTACCTGGACGCCATCTATCGGGTGACGCCGGCCAAGATCGAGACCGCCCCCCGCACCGTGACCACCGTGCCCGCGGGCCCCGGTGAGGTGGCCGAGGAGGTCAAGCCGGTCGAAGAAGCGGCTCCCGCCCCCACGCCCACCCGCAGCGCCAAGCGGCGCGGATCGGGGACGGAACTGGCGGCCAAGCGCGCCGCCCTGCAGGAATCGGCCCGCAGCATGGGTATCTTCCGCGTGGCCGGAGCGCGCGGCGGCGCCGGAGGCGCCGGC
>QZKQ01000044.1 GCA_003599535.1 Candidatus Zixiibacteriota bacterium
CAAGAACTAATAACTAAGGGCGGCCACTGGCCGCCCTTTTTTCTCGCATCTCACATCTCGCAGCTCGCCTCTACTTGAACTGTATCACGTGCGAATGGGTGATCTCTTCCACTCCGGAACCGGTCACCACCACGTCGTTTTCCAGGCGGCAGCCGCCCAGGGTGGTGTGCACCACGCCCGGTTCGACCGTGAACACCATGCCCGGCTCCAGTACGATGGGCTTCCAGTACTTCAGCATGTTGGGGTCGGTGGGCTTGCGGCGCAGGAAGGGGGGATCGTGCACTTCCAGGCCGATGCCGTGGCCCAGGGAATAGGGCATGTTCAACCCCGCCTGCTCGATGACGGTGATGGCCGCGTCGGCGATTTCGTGAGCCAGCGCGCCCGGCTTGATCAGGCTGATGGCCTTGTCGTAGGCCCGCTGGGTGGCGTCCACGATGGCCTGCTGTTCCGGCGGCAATTGCCCGAAGATCAGCGGCACGGTGACATCGGTGGCGTAGCCCTTCCACCACAGCCCCATGTCAATCAGGGCCAGGCCGGGCAGGTCGAGCTGGGCGTCGGAGGTGGGCGGCACCTGGTGGATCATGCCCGACCGGTCGCGGTTGGCGGTCAGGGTTTCGAAGCTGACCCCTTCGGCGCCCCGCCGGCGCATCTCCACTTCCAGGTAGATGGCCAGGTCAATTTCCTTCAGGCCGCGGTGCTCTTCCACGAAGGGGCGGATCAGGTTGATGATGTCGTCGGTGACCCGGGCGCCTTCGCGCAGGATGGCAATCTCCTGCGGCGTCTTGGTGGACCGGGCCCGGATCAGGCCGGCGTCGGCGCCGTCCGGCCGGCAGATGAACTTGGCCTGGGGGAATTCGTCCTGCAGATCCAGCACGGTGAAGTGCTTTTCGTTGGGCAGGACTTCCAGGGTGAAACGGTCGCCCAGCTTCTGCCGCAGAGCGCTGCTGACGGCCGCCCGGTAGGAGCGGTCGAAGTTGGCGATGTCCAGGACGACGTCCACCTGGGCCATCTGCCGGGCCATGACCTGGTCCCAGGGGATCAGCGTCATGGATCCGTCCTGGAACAGCAGCAGGTGCGCGTCCGACGGGTGGCCGCTGACGTAGCGCAGGTTCTTGTTGCGGTTGGACTCAAAGTCGGAAATCAGCAACACGTCGGCCCCTCGCGAGGCCAGGTCCGCCGTCAGGGCGGACAGTTTCTGGTCGGTTATGATACGCATGGAACCCTCGACTATTAAAACAAAAATTCACCGCAGAGACGCAGAGAGCGCGGAGATTTTATTTTGTTACAAATTATTGACGATGCGGCGGATGCCGCTTTTCAGAACGGGTACGTTGAAGTTGACCAGCAAACCCAGTTTCCAATTGCCCAATTTCAGATACGTCAGCAACTGCGCTTCATGGATGGTTTGAAGTGCATCAACAGCTTTGATTTCCACCACCACCGCATTTTCAATCAGCAGATCGAGCCGATATCCGCAATCCAATTTTGTACCTTTATACATTACGGAAGAGCCCTTTGCCGCTCGAACTCAAGGCGCCGTAGGGACAGTTCCCGGCATAAGCATTCTTCATAGGCGGATTCTAATAATCCGGGTCCCAGGATTCGATGTACTTCGATAGCAGCTCCGATGATTTCATAACTTAGAGCATTAATATCCATCTTCTTTGCGTTCTTTGCGTCTTTGCGGTGAATATATTTTAAGTCGTTCTTCCGCTTCTCGGTGGTGGTCGGGGTCAATCTCCCACACCATATAGCGTCGCCCTTCCCGCCGGGCGGCTTCGGCCGTCGACCCGCTGCCGCCGTAGGGGTCCAGGACGATTTCGCCGGGGTCGCTGGAGGCCTGAATCAGACGCCGCAGCAGGTCCACCGGCTTGGAGGTGCCGTGATTGTAGCGGTAGTTGTTGACCTTGGGGTACACCTCCAGGCGCCCCCCCCGGCGATCCTTCACCAGCACGTTGGACTGCCGCTTCCCCTGCAACGGCCGCGACCGCCCCTTGGCCGCGAAGATGATGAATTCATGCTGGGGCGCGAAATTCCCCCGCAGATCCCCCGACCCGTGATTATTCTTGATCCACACCAGGCAGTTCTTATACAGAAACCCCGCCCGTACCAGCTCCGCCCGGATTTCCGGGAAAGTCAGGTGGTCGCAAAAGCAGTACAGGTGCGCCCCCTCTTTCAGCACCCGGAAACTTTCCCGGGCGAACGCCTCCCGGTCAAAGTGCCGCCGCTGCACCTGCTTCAGCTTGGGATGCGCCACCGGCCGGTTGCTGCGGTAATCCTTGTAGGGCGGATCGGTCAGTACCAGGTCCACGCACGCGTCCGGCAGCCGGGCGAACAGGTCGCGGTTGTCGCCGCAGATCAGGCGGTCGAGGAGGTCGGGGGGGAAGGACATACCAAGATTGAATCTGAAATTGAATGATCCTGGCCTTTTTTATCCCCCCTTAATTCCCCCTTAGAAAGGGGGGAAACCACCTCCCCACGCGGGGATGTTCCCCCCCTTTCTAAGGGGGGGCAGGGGGGGATCTAAGGCAGGCGGATGTCAGTGACCGATAATAATCGCACCAGGAAAAGAGCTATAATCTTGGCCTTATTGTTTATTCCTTATTAGTGAATCAATCGCTCGGCAAACCCCTTCAAATTTACTCTTAATCTCTTCATTGGTGAATCGGCAAATTCTCAAACCATATCCTTCCAGTATGGCAGTGCGCTCCTTGTCGCGACCTTTGCCATCTTCGGTGAAATGTGGCTCTCCATCAATTTCGATCACCAATCTGGCTTCCGGGCAATAGAAATCCACAATAAAATGATCAATGGGGCGTTGCCGAAGGAATCACGGTCGTTGATAGCGCAGATAGCCCCTCCAAAGTTTCGCTTCTGCCGCCGTCATGTGTTTCCGTAATTCTCTTGCCCGGATGACGAGTTCAGGATTGTAGGGGAGACAATAAACGTTGGCGATTAGCCCAAGGCGAGGGGCTTGTCTATTCAGTTGGGTTGGTTCACCTTCGTCCTGGTTTTGGTTTTTCATTTCTAAACTCTGTCAACCAACCTAAGCTTGCCTGCCCTTTTCTTTATCCCCCCTTAGTCCCCCCTTAAAAAGGGGGGAAACCCCAGCCTTCGATGCACCCCCCTTGTTAAGGGGGGGCGGGGGGATCAAAAGGGTCCGGATTAAATGATTGTCTCGCTTCACGCCCGCGCCGGCCGATGCACCAGCAGCGTCAGCAGGATCACCGCCACGCCTGCCAAACCGGCTCCGGTCAGGAAGGCGGCCTGGGGGCTGAAGGCGGTCCAGATCAGCCCGAAGATCAGGCTGGCGGGCAGCGCCGCAATCCCCACCGCCAGGTGGAACCAGCCGAAGGCGTAGCCCCGATTCTCATCCCCCACCAAATCCACCACGAAGGCCCGTTCCACCCCTTCGGCCAGGCCGAAGTAGACGCCGTACACCAGGAACAGCGCCCAGACATGCCAGGCGGTCCCGGCGAAGGCGAAGCCCACGTATACCAGCGCGTACCAGCCCCACCCCAGGGCCAGGATGGTGAAACGCCCGAAGCGGTCCGACAGGCGGCCTCCCGGCGTGGCCGTGACCGACTTGACGATATGGAAGGCCGACCACAGGATGGGGATCAGCGCCAGGGACACGCCCAGATCCTGGGCCCGCAGCAGCAGGAAGGCATCCGAAGAGTTGCCCAGGGTGAAAACGAAGACGCACAGCAGGTACTTCCAGAAGTGCGCCTTCAGCGCGGCCTTCAGCTTCACCACGGACTTCATGGCCACGGCCCGCTCGCGCACGCCGAAGATCAGCACGGCCAGGGCGCCCACCACGGGGAGGGCGGCCAGGGCGAAGACCCAGCGCAACTGCTGGTCCCGGGGCATCTGCGCGGGCATCAGGAGCAGCAGCCCCGATGCCAGCAGCGGCCCGATGACCGCCCCCAGGTGATCCAGGGCTCGTTGATAGCCGTAAGCCCGCCCCCGGATGGCCGGAGGCACGATGTCGGCGATCATGGCGTCGCGGGGGGCTGAACGGATCCCTTTGCCCACGCGGTCCAGCAGGCGCAGGGCGAAGAGCTGCCCGAAGACGGTGGTGGCGGCCATCAGTGGGCGGGCCAGGCCGGAAAGGGCATACCCCGCCACGGTGGGCGCCTTGCGTTTGCGGAACTTGTCCGACCAGCGCCCCGACCAGACCTTCAGAATGCTGGCCAACGCTTCGGCGAAACCTTCCAGCGCGCCCAGCGACACCGCTCCCACCCCCAGCACCGTGGTCAGGAAGGCGGGGATGAGCGGGTAGATCATCTCCGAAGCGGCGTCATTGAACAGGCTGACGAAGCCCAGGGCTTTGACTTCGCCAGGGAGCTTGACGGCTCCGGCGTCGGATTTGGGGGAAAGAGCCATGGGGCACCGATAGGGTTATAAAAAGGATGATGCTGCCGTATTGAAGGGATACGGAAGAATAGGGGCGGGAGAAAGTCACGTGAGCGCGAATACGCCAAGTTATACGGATTTGACGGGGTACCTTTCTGCAGAAGGTACTTGGCAACCTCAATCAATAAATTCCTCCCATCGGCCGGCCACAGGTGAAGGAGCCGTACAGGATCACGCTCACCCGCCGGTCGCCGTAGATCTCCGCCAGCTTCTCCCGGACCCGGGCCAGCAGGGGCATGATCTCCCGGCGCGGGCGGCGTTTCACCTCGCCTCTTCGATCCTCTTCACCGCCTCCTTCACCTCCGTTTCGATGTCAATCATTTGGCAGGAAAAGTCGTAGTCCACGATCTTGATCTCTTCCAGGCGGTTCAGGATGCGCAGCACCGCGGTGACCTTCTCGGCCGCCCGCAGGGATTCGCGCACCAGGGTCTGGTGTTCGGGGGAGAGCCCCGTCACCCGCCCCGACTTGACCGCCTCGGTCAGGCTTTCCAGGGACATGGTCAGGGCGCAGTTGAAGTTGTTGATGTAGTGCGACACCGTGATCATGGTCTGGTTGAAGGCTTGGTGGCGGGCCAGTTCGGCCTGCTGCCGGCGCACCTCTTCCTGGGCGGCGCGGAATTCCAGCGCCCGCAGCACCGAGACGCGCAACTGGTCGTCGTCCCAGGGCTTATGGAAGAACTTGTACACGTGCCCCTGGTTGATGGCCTGCAGCACGATGTCCATTTCCCCCCGCCCGGTGATGAGCATGCGGATGGCTCCGGGCTGGATTTCCCGGCACCGGCGCAGGAATTCCACCCCGGTCATTTCCGGCATGTTGTGGTCCGACAGGATCAGGTCCACGGGGTGATCTTGCAGGTAAGTCAGGGCGGAGGGGCCGTTTTCGGCGGTGTCAATCTCCAGGTCGTCGTCCATGAACACGCGGCGCAGCGCCTTCAGGACGTAGGGTTCGTCATCCACGAACAGGACGCGGGGCATGGGGTCTCCGGGTCGGCTTGATGTGTAACCCTCGCCCGGGACTGAAGTCCTCGGGCTACGTTCATTCTATCCACTGATGGTCATCAAGTAATTAACCTGCTAAACGCTGAATGCTGTGGTGGCATTTAGGATAGCAGTTACTTGATGACCATAAGTGGATGTTCTTCCAGCGTCCCGCTTCAGCGGGACAGCACGACCGTAGCCCGGAAATTCATTCCCGGGCAAGAGTGGGCTCAGTCGCAGTTTATTTCACCTGATCCCGCGGCACGATGCTGACCTTCTGCATCTGCACCGGCTCGGTGGGGTTGTCGCGCGCGTCGCGGGGGACGGCGACGATCTGGTCGGCCACTTCCTGGCCCTGGATCACCCGGCCGAAGACGGTGTACTGGCCGTCCAGGTGGGGGACGTCGGCCACGGTGATGAAGAACTGCGATCCGGCGCTGTTGGGATCCTGCGAGCGGGCCATGGACAGGGTCCCCTTGACGTGTTTCTTGCTGTTGAATTCGGCATTGATGCTGTAGCCGGGGCCGCCGGAACCGTCGTTGGCCCGGTTCTCGTCCTTGCTGTTGGGGTCGCCGCCCTGGATCATGAACCCGGGGATGACCCGGTGGAAGGTGGTGCCGTCGTAGAAGCCTTCCCGGGCCAGCTTCTTGAAGTTGGCCACGTGGTTGGGCGCCACGTCGGGGAAGAACTCGAGCACGATGCGGCCGAACCGGGTGTCAATGATCGCGGCCTCTTCGGCGGTGGGCTCAGTAGTCTGCTCGGGGGTCTGCTCCATGGTGGCCTCCGGTTCGGTGGCGGTCTGGGCCGGCTCTTCGGCCGGGGTCTGGCTGGTCTGCTCGGCCTTCTGGCCGCCGCAGCTCATCAGCAGGGCGATCATGACCGGCAAAATGATCAGCATTCGTTTCATGGTTGCTCCTTATCAGGGGATGTGGGGAAGTGTGGAACTCTCATTCGTGGCAATATACTCATTTTTCGGCTTTTTGTCAACCGATTTGTGGGCGGGGTGCGGGTGGAAAGGGGTGAAAACCGGCAGGGGCAGCCGTGATGGCTGCCCCTGCGATCCGGCCCTCGAACGGGAAGGGGATTACTCCTCTTGCATTTTGTCGCTCATCGTCTCTTTCTTATACCCTTCCGGCACTTCGAACAGGGCGGGCTTGAAGTCCTGCTTTTTGACTTCCTGCACCACCGTCTCGCCGGCCGGTTGTCCAGCGGAAAAGTTGACCGTCTTGACCGGCAGGCCGCTGAAGTGCCCCTCCCCCGCCTCGGTGCGGACCTTGAACAGCGCGGCGGCGTCCTGGGAGAAGGCCTCGAACATCTTGCCCATCTCTTCCAGGACCTGGAAGTCTTCGGCCTTCAGGCCCAGCTCGCGGTAGTCGGCGGTCCACAGTTCCACCTGCTTGACGCCGTTTAAGGTGCCCACGTACTTGTCGGCGGTCCAGTCCCCCACGGTCTCGCCCGAGGCCACCTTCTCGAAGGTCGGTTCGACGGGCTTCAACCCCTGGCTGCCCATCATCTGCTCGATCTGCTCGCGCTGCTCGGGAGGCAGCTCCTGCAACTGCGCCTTCAGCATTTCGGTCATCTGCTGCAGACGGGTGGACAGTTGCTCCAGGTCGTCGCGGGTCAGTTCCGTGTAGGATTTTTCTTCGGGGTCCACGATCCAGAAGACGCCCAGGTCCTGGCGGAAGATGACCACATCGAAGTCGCCGGAATTTTCCGCTTCCACGCGGATGCGGTCGCCGCCCAGGTAGATTTTCTGTTGCGCCTGGCCCTCTTGGCCGGGCGTTTGGCTTTCCATGGTCAGCAGCACGCCGGCGGAGGCGGCCGCGGCCAGCAGGCACAGGGCGGCAACAACGGCCGCCAGTTTGTTCAGGTCCACGGGTTCTCCTTTGTTTATGAAATAGTCGCGATGAATTCGGAGGTTATACGAGGCAGGGGGGGAGGAGGTTCGGGGGGAGGGTAGTTTAACCGTGAATAAAAGCATTCATTGTAGAGGTAAAATACAGTAAATTACCTTATAGATATGGCTAAAAGCGCTACTTTCGTATCGCACAGCACATATATAACAGGACATGCGCGTTTCGTTTTCGCCGGGACCGCTTCGAAGGGCCATCCGTCCGCTGACGGAGCGTGGCCCTCCAAACCGGACCCTCGCTTTACCTTCTCCAACACCCCCTCGCCCTCCCGAAGGCGGAGCCCTCCTCCTGCCTCCCCACGACTGAAGTCATGGGCTACTATCCTTCAACCCACTGAAGTGGGTGAACTTGACATCCACTTTCAGTGGATCGAAACAAAGTAGCCCGGGAATTCATTCCCGGGCGCGGTGTGGTTTGTGGCCCTATATTTTCACCATAAAAAGGGCGCCCTGCCGCGCCCTTCATTACCCCCTTCTACCTCACCTTCTCCAACACCCCCTCGCCCTCCCGAATCCCGATCTTTCCTCCTGCATGACCCGCTGGTAGAAGTCGCAGGCCATGCGGTGGCCGCCCCGGGAAAGAGAAAGAACGCGGCTTCCCGCGTCATCCAGGTGACGACGAGCGGCCACGACGAAGCGCCACGCAGTGGCCCTTAGTGGTGGCCCTCCGAAAAATTCCAGCCTGCGGGGTGGGCGCGGAGATTGCCTCGGCAACTACAAACCTCGGCCACGCACTGACACCACCGGCAGGGACGCCGGCGCCACCAGTCCCTAATCCCCAGCCCCCGGCTACCAGCCCCTAACCCCCGGCTCCCTCGTCCGTGTCGGGCTTGATGATCTTCAGCAGCTCTTCGGTCTCTTCGGGGGAGGTGACGCGGCGGTCCATCTGCCGGCGGTCGCCCTTGCGCCGGTCGGGGAAGGGGAGATCGGCGGGGTCCACCGGATTCTGGCGGCGGTCGGGGCCGCGGCGGCGGTCGGGGCCGCGTGCGGGAATGGGCGGTTTCTTGTCGTCGTCGCTCATGGGCCTAAATTTTCAGTAAATTCCAGCCGGGGACTTCCACCTTGACATAGGCCAGGAAGTCGGAGAAGCCGGAAACGCGCACGCCGTCTCTGGTGTAGTTCAGCCCGCAGGCGGCCAGCACTTCGTAGAGCGCCTTGCTGGCGGCGCTGCGGGGAAAGCGCAGGAGATACGGTTCGTTGCGGGCGTAGGCCTTCTCCACGTCGCGGTCGCGGGGAATGAAGCCCACGGTCTGCAGGCGGAAGCCGAAGTTTTCCAGGATGAAACTGAACATCTGGTCGGCGGTCTTGCGCGCCGCGGGCGACTCCACCATATTGAAGACCAGCTTGGGCTGGAAGGTTTCCAGCACCGCGTCGAGGTGCTTCTGGGCTTCGCGGCTGGCGGCGCGGATAGAGCCGATCAGGTCGCGCCGGGCGTGGCTCCAGCCCCGGTTCTGGAAGTCGCTGATGATGGACAGGATGTAACTTTCGTTGCGGAATTCCTGCTTCAGGCGGCGCACGAAGGCGGCCTTCAGGAAGCGGTAGAACCCCAGGATCATGGCGTCCATGTTCTGGGTCACCAGGAACCCGACCGGGGCGGCGTTGAAGAAGTCCAGGTTGTTGAAGGTGATGTCCGGCCCCAGGTCCACGACGATGTAGTCGGCTTGGAGCTGGGCCAGGGCGCGGATCAGCTTGACCTTCTGCTGGTAATACGGATTGGAGACGGAAATGATGTCCGTGCCGCCGCAGATCAGGCGCAGGTGGGGCGAGGGAGTTGGTTCCAGGATCTCCGGCAGGTAAGAGACGTCGCCCTGGATGAAATCCTTCAGCGTGTAGCGGGGAGCGTGGATGCCCAGCAGGGTGGAGAGGTCGGCTCCGCCCAAATCGGCGTCCACCAGGATCACCTCGTGCCCCAGGGCCGCCAGGGCCATGGAGAGGTTGATGGCGAAGGTGGACTTGCCCGTGCCCCCCTTGCCGCTGGCCACCGCGAAGGTGCTGCGGCGCATCGTGACTTCCGCCTCGGCCGTCATGGTGTCGGCCGGGTGGTGGTAGGGATCAATAATCATGGGCGTTGGCTGCCGGTTAGAGAGTGGAGTTTCCCGCATTCACAGTATACTCATTGGGGGCGGAAAAGTCAAGCAAATCCCTCGCGCTTTGGAGGGGCGGGCGCAACTTTTCCCCCGGGGCGGCGTATAAGGGGCAAGGAATGCCCCTTTCACCCTTCAGGAGGTTCCCATGAAAGCGACGTTGGCGTATCCCGTCATCCTGGCAGGATGGCTGATCCTGGCGCTGGCTCTGCCGGCCGCCGGCGACAATCCCACCCCCCCTTCGGCCATGGAACAGGCGCTGGAATCGGGCGAATTCGAACTGCTGCTGGCGGAAGCCGGCCAGCGCGGCGACGGCGGGCCGGATCTGGCCGCCATCTACGAGCAGCTCCGGCAGATGGGCAAGGATTACAAGAACGCCCGCTCCCGCGACGAGAAGCAGGGCATCGCCAACCGCGCCGAAGAGCTGATGGGACAACTTTTCGACGCCAAGGTGCAGCACGAACAGCGGCGCCTGGAGACCATGGAACGGCGCCTGCGCGACGAGCAGGATCGCCTGCGCCAGATGCAGATGCACAAGCGCGACCTGGTCCACCAGGGGGTACAGCGCGCCCTGGAAAACGGTGAACTGCCGGAATGGGCCGCCCCGCAGAAGTGATCTTCGAGCTCCTCCCGAGTATGGTAAAAGCGCCTGCCAAAGGCGCTTTTTTATTGGGGCGCCGGGCTCTCCTGGCGGGGATCACCGTGGACCACTCCGCCAGGCCGCCTCTTTCCCTGCCACGCTCCTCCCCCCAACACCGCCTCCGCGCCGCCGTATCTACTGTATATTCATGCGTTTCATTCGTCAATAACGGGGAGAACCGGACCCCTTCGGCCCGGCATATCCCGGGAGCAGGCACGATGAATGGCAGCCAAACCGGCCCGGTGGTGGTGGTCACCGGGGCGGGCGCGGGATTGGGACGGGCCATCGCCCGGGCCTTTGCCCGCACCGGAGCGCGGGTGGGGCTGATCGCCCGGGACCGCAACCGCCTGGAATCGGCCCGCTGGGAGATCGGCGAGCTGGGGGGCCAGGCCCTGGTCCTGCCCGCCGACGTGGCCGACGCCGCCCAGGTGGAAGCCGCCGCCGACGAGATTGAGAGGACCTTCGGCCCCATCGAGGTATGGGTCAACAACGCCATGACCTCGGTCTTTTCCCCCTTCAAGGAGATGACCGCGGAGGAGTTCCGGCGCGTCACCGAAGTCACCTACCTGGGCGTGGTGCACGGTACCATGGCCGCTCTGAAGCGCATGCTGCCCCGCGACCGCGGGACCATCGTGCAGGTGGGGTCGGCCCTGGCTGAGCGCAGCATCCCCTTGCAGTCAGCCTACTGCGGAGCCAAGCACGGCATCCGCGGCTTCACCGATTCCATCCGCTGCGAACTGATCCACGATAAAAGCAACGTGCACCTCACCATGGTGCAGATGCCCGCCCTGAACACCCCCCAATTCCGCTGGGTCAAGTCGCGGCTGCCGCACAAGGCCCAGCCGGTGCCTCCCATCTATCAGCCGGAAACCGCCGCCGAGGCGGTGGTCTGGGCTTCGCGCCAGCGCAAGCGGGAAGTCTTCCTGGGCCTGAAGACCATCCAGGCGTTCTGGGGCAACCACTTCATTCCCGGCATCCTGGACCACTACCTGGCCCGCATCGGCTACCAGGCTCAGCAGACGGACGAGGCCGAAGACCCCGACCGACCCGACAATCTGTGGAACCCCGTGCCCGGCGATTTCGGGGCGCACGGGGAATTCGACGATCGGGCCACGGAAGGCAAGTTCGACCTGTGGCTGGCCAAGCACTGGGAAACGCTGGGCTTGTGGCTGCTGGGGGGGGCGGCCGTAGTCCTGCTTTGCCTAAGGATCCGGAGGTAGCGTGAGGCAGACGGCCGTCGGCCTGGCGGTGATCGGTGTGCTGCTCATCGCCGGGATGCTGCTCTACATCTACACCGGCCGGTTCAACGTGGCGGCGACCCAGGAACATTCCGACCTGACAGAATGGATCCTGGAAACCACCAAGGACGCCTCGGTGCGCTACCACGCCCGCGATATTGCTGCGCCTGACCTGGACGACAGCGCCCTGGTAGAGGAAGGGGCGGAGCATTTCCTCGAGGACTGCGTCCTGTGCCACGGCGGCCCCGGGGTGGAACGGTCCACCATCGGCCGGGGACTGAACCCGCCGGCTCCGGATTTGGCCGACGAGGTGGGGGAATGGCGGCCGGCGGAACTGTTCTGGATCACCAGGCATGGCCTCCGCATGACCGGCATGCCCGCCTTCGGGGTGGCCGAACCGGACGCGGAGATCTGGGCCGTGACCGCCTTTCTGCGCCGCCTGCCCACCCTCACCGCGGAGGAGTTCCAGGCGCTGACGGCGCCGCCCCCGGCGGATTCGCTGCCGGCCGCGCCGGAGCCTGAGCCGTAGCCCCATCGCATTTTCCCCCCTTTGCTCTTGCTTTGCCCTCCGCTATGCTGTATTATCATCCTATTCACAGGACGAAGGAGTTTTGTTCCCTTCACCGCTTCGGAGGGCCCTCCGAATGGGCGGCCTCATCCCCGCCAATGCGCAGGTCCGAAAATTCGCGAAAAAATCATGGATCCCAGGGAATTGCACATCGAACGGCGCCGGGTGAAGTACGCCCGCATCCGGGTGGACCAGGACCTGCGCGTCAAGGTCACGGTGCCGCTGCGCTACAACCGGCGGCAGATCGAGGCTTTGCTGCAGGAGCGGGCGGAGTGGATCCAGGCGCAACTGGAGCATTTCGCCGCGGTGCGCCAATCCAAACCACGGTTGCGGGACGACCAGTTCCTCTACCAGGGGGAAGTGTACCGCCTCTGGCTCCGGCCCGACATGGAAGGCCAGGTGCGCCTGGACGAGGCCGAGAAGGTGGTCCTGGCGGGGCCGGGATTCCGGGATCCGGCGTTGCAGGAGGGGTGGTACCGCTGGCAGGCCCGCCGGGTCATCACCGGGCGGCTGGCGATCCTGGCGGCCCGGCTGGGGCTGTCCTACAACCGAGTGTTCATCCGCGCCCAGCGGACCCGGTGGGGCGCCTGCTCGGGGCGCAAAAATCTCTCCTTCAACTGGAAGCTGATCCTGGTCCCACCAGACATCCTGGATTACGTCATCATCCACGAACTGACGCACACGGAACTCATGAACCATTCCCCCGCCTTCTGGGCCCGGGTAGCCGAACGGTGCCCCGATTACCGCCAGGCCCGGCAGTGGCTGCGGGCGGATCCTCTGGGCCTGGGATTGAACTGACGGCATGGACACGGCCCGCCCTCCCGGCGCGGAACCGCAGGGCTTAAAGCTGCTGCTGCGAGCCCTGCGCCACCGCAACTACCGGCTGTTCTTCACCGGGCAGAGTCTCTCCCTGGTGGGCACCTGGATGACCCGGGTGGCCACCGGCTGGCTGGTCTACCGCCTGACCGACTCCCCCGCCCTGCTGGGGGTGGTGGGGTTCGCCGGGCAGGTCCCCATCTTCCTGCTGGCGCCGCTGGCCGGGGTGCTGGCGGACCGCTGGGATCGCCGCCGCCTGCTGATTCTGACCCAGGTGCTGTCCATGGCCCAGTCGCTGACCCTGGCGGCGCTGACCCTGACCGGAGTGGTGACGGTGTGGCACGTCATCGCCCTAAGCCTGTTTCAGGGGGTGGTCAACGCCTTCGACACCCCGCTGCGCCTGGCTTTTGTGGTGGACATGGTGGACCGGCGGGAGGACGTGCCCAACGCCATCGCCCTGAATTCGTCCATGTTCAATGGCGCGCGGCTGGTGGGGCCGTCCCTGGCGGGAATCATCATCGCCGTCTGGGGCGAGGGGATCTGCTTCCTGCTGGATGGGATCAGCTACGCGGCGGTGATCGCCTCCCTGGCGGCCATGCGCCTGGCGGCGGCGGCCCGGGTCAAGACCCGGGAACCGGTCCTGCGGGGCCTGCGCGAGGGTCTCCGGGTGGCCTTCGGCATTGGGCCCATCCGCGCCATCCTGCTGATGGCGGCCTTCACCAGCCTGGTGGGGGCGCCCTACCTGGTGCTGATGCCGGTCGTGGCCCGGGACGTGCTGGGCGGGGATTCCCACACCCTGGGCTTCCTCATGGGGGCGGTGGGCCTGGGGGCGCTGGGGGGAGCGTTCTTCCTGGCCTCGCGGCGCACCGTGCGGGGGTTAAGCCGCATCCTGACCCTGGCGGCGGTCCTGTTCGGGCTGGGTCTGGCGGCCTTCTCCCAGTCCCGCCTGCCGGGCCTCTCCTACGCCCTGATGCTGGTGGTGGGCTTCGGCATGATGGTGCAACTGGCCAGCAGCAACACCATCCTGCAGACCGTGGTGGACGACGACAAGCGCGGCCGGGTCATGAGCCTGTACACCACTTCGGTCCTGGGCATCGTGCCCTTCGGCAGCCTGCTGGCGGGGAGCCTGGCGGACCGCTTCGGAGCTCCCGCCACCCTGCTGGCCGGAGGGCTGGGTTTGCTGGCCGCCGCCGCCGTCTTCGCCCGGTACCTGCCCCGGCTGCGCGCCCTGATGCGCCCCATCTACGTGCGCAAGGGAATCATCCCCGAAGTGGCCACCGGCATCCAGTCGGCCACCCACATCTCCACCACCGCCAAGGATTAGCCCTCGCCTGTCCTCCCCCTGTCCCGGTATCTCCCCGGTTGTTCCCTGCGTTTCATCCCCTCCTCCGTCCGTCACAAAACCGCCGGATTTCCTTCGTATCAAATATATCCATATTAACAGTCGAGGCAACTATGAATGATCTGCTCCGCTTTATCGCCAGCCCGGCGGGCCGGTGGATCCGGATGGGCACGGGCGCGTCCCTGATTCTCGGGGGACTGCTGTTCCGCCGCTGGTGGTTGGCGATCCTCGGCCTGGCGCCGCTGGGCGCCGGCGCCCTGGACCTGTGCCTGATGGCGCCGCTGGCCGGCAAGCCCCTGAAGGGCGAAGATCTGCGCCGGTCCCTGGAAGAACCGGAAGAGTCCGGCGGCGAAGAGGCCGCGCAGCTGGGGCAATGAACTGCCCGGACGAGGCGAGCCTGTTAACCTTACCACCCCCAATTTGACCGGAGGCCACCGTGAGCTCTTCAGTCGTGGAACCGTCGGAGAAAACCGCCCAGCAGAACACCGACCTGGATGAATTGTGCGTCAGTACCATCCGTTTCCTGTCGGTGGATGCGGTGGAAAAAGCCAACAGCGGCCATCCGGGCATGCCCCTGGACGCCGCCCCCATGGCCTACGTGCTGTGGACCCGCCATTTGAAGCATAACCCGGCCAACCCCGGCTGGTTCGACCGGGACCGCTTCGTGCTCTCCGGCGGCCACGGGTCCATGCTGCTCTACAGCCTGCTGCACCTGACCGGCTACGACCTGCCCCTGGAGCAGATCCGGCATTTCCGGCAGTGGGGGAGCGTCACGCCGGGGCACCCGGAACGCCACGTCGCGGCCGGGGTGGAAGTGACCACCGGGCCGCTGGGACAGGGCTTCGGCAACAGCGTGGGCCTGGCCATGGGCGAGGCGCACCTGGCAGCGCGCTTCAACCGCCCCGGAGCGGAGATCATCCACCACTACACTTACGGCATCGCCAGCGACGGGGACATGATGGAAGGAGTGTCCTCCGAAGCGGCCTCCCTGGCCGGGCACCTGGGGCTGGGCCGGTTGATCTACTTCTACGACGCCAACCAGGTCACTCTGGCGGCGGGCACCGACATCGCCTTCACCGAGGACGTGGGGCTGCGCTTCGAGGCCTATGGCTGGCACGTGCAGTACGTGGGCGACGGCAACGACCTGGCGGCGCTGGACCGGTCGCTGCGGCAGGCCCGGGAGGAGACCGGGCGGCCTTCGCTGATCATCGTCCGCACCCATATCGGCTACGGCGCGCCCCACAAGCAGGATTCCTTTGAAGCTCACGGATCGCCGCTGGGCGAGGAGGAGGTCCGGCAGACCAAGCGGCGCCTGGGCTGGCCGGAAGATCCCCCCTTCCACCTGCCGGAAGAGGCCCTGCGGCGCTTCCGCCGGGCGGTGGACCGGGGGGCGAAGCTGGAGGCGGACTGGAACACCCGCCTGGCCAACTACCGGCAGAAGTACCCGGACCTGGGGGAGGAGCTGGCGGGGATGATGGAAGGCCGGCTGCCGGAGGACTGGGATGCCGACCTGCCCCGCTTTCCCACCGACCCCAAGGGGATGCCCACGCGCAAGGCCTCGGGGAAGACCCTGAACGCCCTGGCCGCCCGGGTGCCGGGATTGATCGGCGGGTCCGCCGACTTGAATCCTTCGACCTACACGGCGCTTAAGGACTTGGGCGATTTCCAGGATCCGGATGGGGCCTTCACCGACCTGCAGGGGTCGTCGGGAGGGCCGTGGGACTACACCGGGCGCAACCTGCACTTTGGAGTGCGGGAGCATGCCATGGGCGGCGCGTTGAACGGGATGGCCGCACACGGGGGGCTGATCCCCTACGGGGCCACCTTCCTGATCTTTTCGGATTACATGCGCCCCACCATCCGTCTGGCGGCGCTCTCTTCGCTGCACGTCATTTACGTCTTCACCCACGACAGCATCGGCCTGGGAGAGGACGGCCCCACCCACCAGCCGGTGGAGCACCTGCCGTCGCTGCGGGCCATCCCCGGACTGACGGTCATCCGTCCCGGGGACGCCAACGAAACGGCCCAGGCCTGGAAGGTGGCGGTGGAAGTGCAGGAAAATCCCGTAGCCCTGGTCCTGTCCCGCCAGAACGTGCCGGTGCTGGACCGGGATCGTTACGCCTCCGCCGAAGGTCTGCGCCGGGGCGCCTACGTGCTGTACGATTCCCCCGGCGGCCCGCCGGAACTGATCCTGATCGCCTCCGGGTCGGAACTGCCTCTGATCGCCCAGGCCGCCGAAAAGCTGGAAGCCGAAGGCCGCAAGGTGCGGGCGGTGTCCATGCCCAGTTGGGAGCTGTTCGAGCAGCAATCCCCGGAGTACCGCGACGAGGTGCTGCCGCCCGGGGTTACGGCGCGGCTGGCGGTGGAAGCGGCCTCACCGCTGGGTTGGCACCGCTGGGTGGGCGATCGCGGCGCGGTCATCGGGGTGGAAAAATTCGGCGCCTCGGCCCCGGGGCCGGAAGTGCTGCGCCGTTATGGCTTCACCGTGGAAAACGTGGTGGAAAAGGCCAGGGAACTGGCGGGGGAGGGATGATGCGCCTGGGATTGGCCGCCGACCACGGCGGCTTTCACCTGAAGAACCGGGTGGCGGAACAACTGCGGAACCTGGGCCACGAGGTGACCGATTTCGGGGCTGACAGGCTCGATCCGCAGGACGACTACCCGGATTATGTCATCCCCCTGGCCCGGGCGGTGGCACAGGGGACGGTGGAGCGGGGCCTGGCCATCTGCGGCAGCGGAGTGGGCGCCGCCATCGCCGCCAACAAGGTGCCCGGCGTCCGGGCCGCCCTAATCCACGACGTCTTTTCCGCCCGGCAGGGCGTCGAGGACGACGATATCAATGTCATGTGCCTGGGCGAGCGCGTGGTCGGCCCCGCGCTGGCCTGGGATTTAATTCAAACCTTTCTGGCCGCGCAATTTTCCGGGGCGGGACGGCACCGCCGCCGCCTGGAAAAGATCGCGGCCCTGGAGATAGGGAGCCATCATGAGCAAGAATAATCCTTTGAAAAAGCTGCGGAGCCTGGGGCAGAGCATCTGGATGGACACCCTGCGCCGCGGCCTTATCACCTCGGGGGAGCTGCAGCACCGCATGGACGAGGACGGCCTGAGCGGGATCACCTCCAACCCCGCCATCTTTGAAAAGGCCATCGCGGGCAGCCCAGATTACGACGAGGCCATCCGCCTGCTGGCGCTGCAGGGCAAGTCCGCCGAAGAGATGTACCACGACCTGGTGCTGGAAGACATCCGCGACGCCGCCGACCTGCTGCGCCCTGTCTTCGCCCAGACCGGGGGCGAGGACGGGTTCGTCAGCCTGGAGGTGAACCCCCACCTGGCCCACGATACCGCCGGCACCATCGTGGAGGCGCGCTGGCTGTGGAACGCGGTGCAGCGCCCCAACCTGATGATCAAGGTCCCCGCCACCGACGAGGGGCTGCCGGCCATCCGCCAGCTCATCTCCGACGGCATCAACGTAAACATCACCCTGCTGTTCGGCCTGAACCGCTATCGCCAGGTGCTGGAAGCCTACCTGGCGGGGCTGCAGGACCGCCTGGCCCAGAACCAGCCGCTGCGCCACGTGACCTCGGTGGCCAGCTTCTTCCTGAGCCGCATTGACGTGCTGCTCGACCCGCAACTGGAAAAGATCCGGCAGCAGGGCGGAGAGCGAGGGGAACTGGCCGGAAGCCTGGTCGGCCGGGTGGCCGTGGCCCAGGCCAAGCTCGCTTACCAGGTGTACCAGGAATTCTTCAGCGATCCCCACTTCCGGGACTTGGCCGGCCACGGGGCCGGCGCCCAGAAGCTGCTGTGGGCCAGCACCGGAACCAAGAACCCCGCCTACAGCGACGTCATGTACGTGGAGCCGTTGATCAGCCCTCAGACCATCAACACCATGACGCCGGAGACCATTGACGCCTACCGCGACCACGGCGATCCCCAAGTCCGGCTGACGGAAGACCTGGAAGAGGCCGCGGAGATCCTGCGCCGCCTGGCCCGGGTGGGCTTTGACCTGGACCAGGTCGCCGCGCAGTTGGAGGACGAAGGGCAGACCAAGTTCACCAAACCTTATGACCAGATGATGAAAGATCTGATGCAGAAACGCGAGGCTGCCCTGGAGGAACCCATTGACCGGCAGACGCTGCACCTGGGAACCTGGGAGGAGACGGTCCGCGACCGGATCCGCGAGCTGGACACTCAGCAGTTCTGCCCCCGGGTGTGGCGCAAGGACGCCAAGCTGTGGTCCAGCGACCCGGCGCGCCAGGTGGAAATCCAGGAATCGCTGGGGTGGCTGCATCTGCCGGACAAGATGGAGGACAACCTGCCGGAGCTGCGCGACTTCGCCGCCGAGATCATCGCCGCGGGGTTCCGCCACGTGGTCCTGCTGGGCATGGGCGGCAGCAGCCTGGCGCCCCTGGCCTACCGGCGCATTTTCGCGGACCAGCCGCAGGCCCTGCCCCTGACCGTGCTGGACACCACCGATCCCGCCGCCGTGCGGGAGGCGGAGCAGCGCGCCGGGGCCGCCGAGACTCTGTTCATCCTTGCCAGCAAGAGCGGCACCACCCCGGAAATGGTGGCGCTGGGGAACTACTTCTACGAGAAGGTTCAGGAGCAGAAGCCGGAGAAGGCGGGCGAGAATTTCGCCGCCATCACCGATTTCGGCACCCCGTTGGCGGACCTGGCCCTGGACCGCAACTTCCGCCGGATCTTCTACAACTTCCAGGACGTCGGCGGACGGTACTCGGCCCTCTCCTACTTCGGGCTGGCGCCGGCGGTGCTGGCGGGCCTGGACGCGGCCGAACTGCTGGACCGGGCCCAGCGCATGATGCACGCCTGCGCCTCCTGCGTGCCGGCGCGGGAAAATCCGGGAATCGTCCTGGGCGCGGCGCTGGGCGAACTGGCCCGCCACGGCCGGGACAAGGTGACCTTCCTGCTGCCGGAAAGCCTGTCCGCCCTGGGCCTCTGGCTGGAACAGCTTCTGGCCGAGAGCACGGGCAAGGAAGAGACCGGCATCCTGCCGGTGGCGGGGGAACCTCCGGGCGATCCGGGCGCCTACGGCGACGACCGCATCTTCGTCCAGTTCCGCCTGGAAGGCGAGACCGATCCGGGGCAGGATCAGTTGGTGGCTTCCCTGCGCAATGCCGGGCACCCGGCCATCGTCATCCAGATGGTGGACCGCCTGGACCTGGGCCAGGAGATCTTCCGCTGGGAGCTGGCCACGGCCACCGCCGGGTCCCTCCTGCGGCTGAACCCCTTCGACCAGCCCAACGTGCAGGAAGCCAAGGACGTCACCCACCGGCTGTTGTCCCAGATGCGGCAGGCGGGCGGGAAATTAGAGACCGCCTCCCCGGGCATGACCGAAGGCCCGCTGGAGGTGTACGACGGGGAGACGGCGGGATCCATGCCGGAAGCCCTGGGGCAGATCCTGGGGCAGGCCAACCCCGGGGACTACGTGGCTCTCCTGGCCTGGGTGCGCGAGACTCCGGCCACCGACCAGGCGCTGCAAGACCTGCGCCGCACCCTGCGCGACAGCCTGCGCCTGGCCACTACCGTGGGGTACGGACCCCGCTACCTGCATTCCACCGGGCAGTTCCACAAGGGAGGACCCGATACCGGGGTGTTCCTCCTGTTGACCAGCGATCCGGACCCTGACCTGCCGTTGCCCGGGCAGGTTTACACCCTGGGGCAGTTGTGGATGGCCCAGGCGCTGGGCGACCATGAGACGCTGCACCGGCGCGGGCGCCGCATCCTGCGGATCCACCTGGGCGCCGACCCGGAAACCGGGCTGGCCGCCCTGAGGCAGGCGCTGGAAGCCGCCGTGCAGGGGGTGGCGCCGTGAGCGAAAGAAACGTGAAGGTGATCCTGTTGGATCTGGGCGGCGTGGTGCTGACCAACGGCTGGGACCGCGAGGCGCGCCGCCGGGCGGTGGAAACGTTCGAGCTGGAAGGGGACGACTTCCATGAACGGCACCGCCTGGTGCAGGACCTGTTCGACACCGGGCGGCTGGAGCTGGAGGAATACCTGGACCAGGTGGTCTTCCACCGCGGCCGCCCCTTCTCCCGGGAGGACTTCCGCGCCTTCATGCGGACGCAGTCCCAAGCGCACGAGGAGATGATCACCCTGATTCACGACTTGAAGTCGCATTACCGCCTGCGCGTGGCGGCTTTAAGCAATGAGTCGCGGGAGCTGGCCCGGCACCGGGTGGAAACCTTCCACCTGCACGCCTTCGTGGACGTCTTCGTCATCTCCGGATTCGTGGGGCTGAAGAAGCCCGACCCGGCCATTTACCGCCTGGCGCTGGACCTGCTGCAGGTTCCGGCGGAAGCCGCCGTGTACCTAGAGGACCGGGAAACCTTCGTGGAAACGGCCCGGGAGCTGGGCCTTGACGGCATTCACCATACCGGCTTCGAGAGCACCATGAAGGCGCTGGAGGAGAGGGGCTTGGGGCTGCTCCACGGGGTGGACGCGCCGTACTGATTATTCCCGGGGCATCACTCCGTAGGGGCAGACTCCCAATCCCCGGGCTTACATGGAGGACGCGACGGAAGGAGGCAACGTGAAATCGTCGGCGGATCTGGGCATGGTCGGTCTGGGCACCATGGGCCGCAATCTACTCCTGAACCTGGCCGACCACGGGTACACCGTGACCGGCTATGACCTGGATCCCGACAAGGTGGACCTGCTGGAAACCGAAGCCCGGGGCCGGGGCCGCGTCCTGACCGCCTCCACGCTTCCGGACCTGGTTGTCAGTCTGCGTCCGCCGCGCGCGGTCATGCTGCTGATCCCTTCCGGGCCGCCGGTGGAAGCGGTGGTGCGGGCGCTCGCCACCCTCCTGCACCCCGGCGACGTGGTCATTGACGGCGGCAATTCGCACTTCCGGGAAACCGGCCAAAACCAGCGGACGCTGTCCCAGCACGGCATTCACCTGCTGGGGATGGGCATTTCCGGGGGGGAGGCGGGGGCCCGCAGTGGTCCCAGCCTGATGCCTGGGGGACCCCGGGAAGCGTGGGACCGGGTGCGCCCCCTGTTCGAGGCCGTGGCGGCCCGCGCCGGGGACGGCCGGCCCTGCGTGGCCTGGCTGGGGCCCGGTCCGGCGGGGCACTTCGTCAAGATGGTTCACAACGGCATCGAGTACATCCTGATGCAGCTCCTGGCCGAAACCTACGACCTGATGCGCCGGGGGTGGGGGATGACGGGAGATGAGATCCGCACCACCTACGAGGCGTGGAACGGCACCGAGCTGAACTCCTACCTGCTGCAGATCGCGGGCAACATTTTTCGCCTGAAGGACGATCGCACCGGCGATCCACTGATCGAATTCATCCTCGACGCCGCCCGGCAGAAGGGCACCGGCACCTGGACGGCCCAGGAGGCCATGGAACTGCAGGTTCCGGTCCCCGCCCTGGACGCCGCCGTGGCCCTGCGCAACCTATCGGCCCGCAAGGAGGAGCGGCAGACCGCCGAAGCCCGGCTGGGGAATCCGGTGCGCCCCTTCGACGGCGACCGCGACGCCTTCCTGGAACGGATGCGCCGCGCTTACTACGCCGCCATGATCCTGGCCTACGCCCAGGGCCTGAGCCTGCTGGAACAGGCCTCCCGCACTTACAGCTACGACCTGAACCTGGAGACCGTGGCCCGCATCTGGCGGGCCGGCTGCATCATCCGGGCGGCGCTGCTGGAAGAGATCCGCCGGGCCTACGCGCAGCAGCCCGGCCTGCCCAGCCTGGTGCTGGACGACCACCTGGGCGGCGCGGTGCTGGAGCGACTGGAGGATCTGCGCGAGGTCGCCTGCGCCGGCCTGCAACACGGAATCCCGGTCCCGGCCTTCACCGCCTCGCTGGGCTACTACGACGGCTACCGCAGCGGCTGGCTGCCCGCCAACCTGATCCAGGCGATGCGAGATTACTTCGGCGCGCACACCTACGAACGAACCGATATAACCGGATCCTTCCACACCTTGTGGGAGCCCGTGGAGATACCCGATGCCTCATCCTCCTGACTGGCCGGCCAGCGTGATAGCCATTTTCGGGGCCAGCGGCGACCTGACCTGGCGCAAGCTGGTCCCGGCCTTGTACAGCCTCTACCTCGGCGGCTGGCTGCCCGAACGTTTCGCCATCATGGGCGTGGACCGCAAGGAGCTGGACCGCGAGGCCTTTCTCGCCCGGCTGCGCAACGGCGTGGACCGCTTCTCCCGCTGGGGCAAATCGCGGGACAAGGACTGGGAAGCCTTCGCTCGCCGCATCATCCTGTACCGGGCCGCGGACTTCGGCGACCCCCAGGCGTACAGGGCCCTGGGCCGGGCGCTGGACGGCCTGGACCGGGAATGGCAGGTCCAGGCCAACCGCATCTACTACCTGGCGGTGCCGCCGCTGGTGTTCGGCCTGGTGGCGGACAAGCTGGGGGAAGCGGGGCTGTCCCAAGACTGCGAGCGGTCCCGCATCGTGGTGGAAAAACCCTTCGGCCGCGACCTCGAATCCGCCCGGGCGCTGAACCGCAAGCTGGCGGAACACTTCCGGGAGTACCAGATCTACCGCATTGACCACTACCTGGGCAAGGAAACCGTGCAGAACCTGCTGGTCTTCCGCTTCGCCAACGCCATCTTCGAGCCGCTGTGGAACCGGCGCTACATTGACCATGTGCAGATCACGGTGGCCGAGCGGGGCGGGGTGGAACATCGCGGCGGTTACTACGAAAACGCCGGGGCGCTGCGGGACATGATCCAGAACCACCTGCTGCAGGTCATGTGCCTGATCGGCATGGAGCCCCCGGTTTCCCTGGAAGACGAGGAGATCCGCAACAAGAAGATGGACGTGCTGCGGGCGGTCCGGCCGGTGCGCCCGGAGGAGATCCACCACTACGCGGTGCGGGGGCAGTACGGGGCGGGATGGATCGAAGGCCAATACTACCCCGCCTACCGCGACGAGCCCCGGGTGGACCCTGATTCCTCCACCGAGACCTTCGCGGCGGTCAAGCTGTTCATTGACAACTGGCGCTGGCAGGGGGTGCCGTTTTACCTGCGCACCGGCAAGCGCCTGCCGGTGCGGGTGTCGGAGGTGGCCATCCAGTTCAATCCGGTGCCGCACTTCTCCTTTCCCGCGCGCATGGTGGGGGATTGGCAGCCTAACCGCCTGGGGATCCGCATCCAGCCCGACGAAGGGATCATCATGCGGTTCCAGGCCAAGCGGCCGGGGCTGGACATGCGCCTGGGCATGGTGAACATGCGCTTCACCTACCGGGAGGCCTTCCGCAACATCCCCCCGGAAGCCTACGAAACCCTGCTCCTGGACGTCATGCAGGGGGACAAGACCCTGTTCATGCGGGCCGACCACGCCGAGGTGGCCTGGCAGGTGGTCATGCCCATCATGGAAGCGTGGGCGGCGGTGATTCCGGACTTCCCCAACTATCCCGCGGGAAGCTGGGGCCCGGAGGCGGCCGAGGCCCTGATCGCGGTGGACGGCCGCAGTTGGATTCAGCCGGCGGTCGAGACCGCCGGCCAAAACGAAGAGGAAGAGACCGAACGTGTTCCGCGCGGCGCTTCCCCGGCGGGGGCCGGGAAGCGGTCCCGCGTCAAGGAGACAGCTTCATGATACGGATATTCCCTGATTACGAGAGCCTGAGCCGGGCGGCGGCGGAACGCTTCGCCCACCGGGCCGGCCTGGCCGCGGCGGCTCAGGACCTGTTCACCGTGGCGCTGTCGGGCAGCGCCACGCCGCGGCGCACCTACGAACTGCTGGCCGAACCGCCCCTGCGGGATCGCATCCCCTGGGAGGCGGTCCACGTCTTCTGGGGCGACGAGCGGTGCGTGCCGCCCGACAACCCCCGCAGCAATGTGCACCTGGCCCGGACCACCTTCCTGGACCGCGTGCCCCTCCCCCCGGAAAACCTGCACAAGCCGTCCTGTACCGATTTCCCCCACGAGGCGGCGCAGCAGTACGATGCCTTCATCGAGGCGTTCTTCGCCCCGGATCCCCCCACCTTCGACCTGATCTTCCTGGGGCTGGGGGAAGACGGCCACACCGCGTCGCTCTTCCCCGGGTCGCCGGCCCTGGAAGAGACCGTGCGCCTGGTGGTGGAAGCGCATAAGCCGGGCGAAAGCTTCGGGCGGATCACCTTCACCCCGGGCCTGATCAACGCGGCCGACGAGGTCATTTTCCTGGTGTCCGGCAGCGGCAAAGCCCGCATCCTGCGCGAGGTGCTGGAAGGGCCGCACCGGCCCCGCCAGTTGCCGGCGCAGCTCATCCGCGCCGGCGGCGGGCCTCTCTGGCTGCTGGACGAGGAGGCGGCGGAACTGTTGCAGCCGGTGACGGCCGGCGCCATCCCCTGAAAGGCTTTCAGTGACCTTCTTCGATACCGCCTACCACCAGGGTCCCCCGCCCTGGGACATCGGAAAACCGCAGCCGGTATTCGTGGATCTCGAGCGCGAAGGGCTGATCCGGGGCCGGGTGCTGGACGCCGGCTGCGGCACCGGGGAAAACGCCCTGTTCGCGGCCCGGGCCGGGCACGAAACCTGGGGCGTGGACTTCGCCGAAGAGGCCATCCGCCAGGCCAAGCGCAAGGCCAAAGAGCAGGGCGTCAAGGTCCACTTCGAGGTGGCCGACGCGTTGGAACTGGAGGACCTGGAGCGAACCTTCGACACGATCCTGGATTCCGGCCTGTTTCACTCCTTCGACGATGAGGAACGCCAAGCCTTCACCCGCAGCCTGGCCGCGGCGCTGCGGCCGGGCGGGCTCTACCTTATGCTCTGTTTCAACGAGCACGCCACCGGCCCGGGCGGGCCGCGGCGCGTCACCCAGGCGGAAATCCGCGCCGTCTTCCGCGAGGAGGAGGGCTGGACGGTGCGGGAGATTCGTCCCGCCTTCTTCGCCACCCGCTTCGATCCCCCCTGGGACCGGACTCCGGCCTGGCTGGCGGTGATCGAACGGCAGGCCGCAACGCCCTGAAAGGGGAAGACCATGCCGGTACGCATTCTGGACCCCGGCAGCCGCGAGGCTTTCGCCGGGCCTCTGGGCCGCCTGGCTACCCAAACGGGCAACTTCAATACCCGCCGCACCGGCCGCCGGATAAAAGAATTCGGCCTGTACCAGGTCCTGATCAACCTGTCGTGGCCGCGCTTCCTGGGCCTGATCCTGGCCGGCTACCTGGGGATCAACCTGCTCTTCGCCGGCCTCTACCTGCTGCTGGGAGTGGAAAACCTGCTGGGCAGCCGGGTGGATACCTTTCTGCACTCCTTCCTGGATGCCTACTTCTTCAGCACCTTCACGCTGACCCTGGTGGGGTACGGCAACCTGGCGCCGCAGGGGCCGTGGGTCAACGCTGCGGCCGCCCTGGAGGCGCTGGCGGGATGGGTGGGATTCGCCTTGATTACGGGCATGGTGTTCCGGCGTTTCGCCCGGCCCGCCACCCGGATTCAGTTCAGCCCCTGCGCCGTCATCGCGCCCCGTGGAGGCGGCGCCAACCTGCAAATCCGCCTGGTCAACCCGCACAACGACGTGTTGCTGGATCTGCGGGCGGAAGTCCTGCTGCGCTGGACCGAGCCCCGCGACGGTGGCACGGACCAGCAGTGTCATTCGCTCGCCCTGGAGCAGTCCACCCTGGATCTCTTCCCCGCCCCCTGGACCATCGTCCATCCCCTGGATGCAACCAGCCCGCTGCACGGCAAAAGCCCTGCCGACCTGGCCCGGGCCCAAGCCGAAATCGTGGTGGTGATCCGGGGGTTCGACCAGACCTACAGCCAGTTTATGTCCGCCGTTTTCTCCTACCGGTACGACGAGATCGTCTGGGGCGCCCGGTTCGTCCCCGCCTGCCACGCCGACCGGAAGGGCCGGCTGGTGGTAAACTTGCGCCGCCTGGGGAAGACCGAACCCGCGCCGCCCGAGGTTCAGGCCGGGAAGTGATCCGTTCCCCCGGTCACCGGGGCCCCGCCATAAAAAATTCTCAAAAAAAATTGCATTTCTCTCTTGCATTTTGCCCCTTTGTGCAGTATAATAGGGTGAAGGATGAAAATCCGTGCAGTGAGGAGAGAAATGAAAAAAGCATTGACTGAGCGCCAGCAGGCGGTGCTGGACTTTATCCGCCGGCAGGTGCAGCAGAAGGGATACCCCCCCTCCATTCGCGAAATCGGGCTGGAATTCGGCATCCGTTCGACCAACGGGGTGCGCACCATCCTGGAGGCGCTGGAGCGCAAGGGGGAAATCAGCCGGGCGCCGCGCCTCTCGCGCAGCATCGAGCTGGTGAAGCAGCCGGCTGCGCCGGTGCGTCCGACCGTGACCCGCATCCCCATCGTGGGGCGGGTGGCCGCGGGCATGCCGCTGCTGGCTGAACACAACGTGGACGGAACCCTCTCGATGGACCGCGACCTGGTCTCGGGGGAGAGCACCTTCGCCCTGCGGATCAAGGGAGATTCCATGGTGGGCGCGGGGATCTTCGACGGCGACCTGGTGTTTGCCCGGCCCCAGGGGGATTACCGGCGCGGCGACATCGTCGTGGCGGTGATCGGCGATGAGGCCACGGTGAAGTACTATCACCCGGAAAACGGCAACATCCGCCTGGAACCGGCCAACCGCTTCTTCGGCCCCCTGGTGGTGGACCGGGCGACGCCCGGGTTTTACCTGGCGGGCAAGGTGGTGGGCGTCTTTCGCAAGGTGTGACGGCCGGCGCCGGGGGAGACCGATACCGGGGGGGGATTTCTGTCCCCTCGCGCGTCCCGGCTCCGCCCGGCTGACACCGCCGGAAAGCGGTCAGAGACTATAGCGGCGCGAAAGAAGCGGACCGCATACCGCAGACAGCACACCGCAAACATAAAGGGCGGCCATACCGGGCCGCCCCTCTTCTTTGGTTGGAAAGTTGAAAAGTTGGAAAGTTGGAAAGTTATTTGAGCAGGACGACCTTCCGCGTCTGGACGAAGTCTCCCGCCTGCAGCCTCACCAGGTACACCCCCGAAGCCAACCCTGACCCATCGAACGTCACCGTGTGACTCCCGGCCTCCCGCCTGCCATCCACCAGCGTCGCCACCTCGCGGCCGGCGGTGTCGAACACCTCCAGCCGGACGTGAGAGGCGGCGGGGAGGTCAAAGCGGAGGGAGGTGCGAGGGTTGAAGGGGGAGGGACTGCAAGGATGAAGGTGGTATGCCAGGCTGGTCCCAGGCCAATTGCTTGTCAGTACTGAAGCAGCTTGGGTGCAATCGAACATTGACACTTGAGAATTTGCGGCGACATAGGCATAGCCATCCTTGATTGCGATACTGCCAAGAGGAAGATGTCCAAGGCATTGATAAAATCCAACTTCCTGCGGATTGATTGGGTCATCAATATCATAAATGGTAAGCCTATAAGTGGGCCAGCCCGCGGTAGCATATAGATAATGCCAGGAGGACTGAAGAGCACCCCATTCACCCGCAAGCGCATTCACTTCTAATGGCACTGCCGGATTGGAAATATTAAAAATGTGTAAACCCATTGTTGTAAATGATCTAACAACATATAAGAAATCTCCACACTTAAAAATTTGCCCTGCATTCCCTTCCAAAGCTATTTCATTTATTCTGACAGGATTGCTTGGATCAGATATGTCGTAGGTTACTAAACCCTCTTGTGAGTCAGCAATGTAAGCATAATTTCCATTCAATAATGCTTTATTTATTGAAGAGCCAAGAGAAGTTGTACTTAATATTGTCATATTTGCAGGGGAGCTTATATCAATCAAGTTAAACCCATAGTCGTGGCACAAAATCGCTAAATCGTCCTCTACATCAATGTTCCATGAAAAATCCATTTGTATATAGCCACAAAGCACTGGGTTTGATGGATCCGATACATCCACTGACCTCATGCCAAAAAAGTGATCAACCAAATAGGCATAGTTTCCTTCTACATCAATATCTCTGATCAAGTCAGAGTAACCACCGGGTATACACCAGCCGGTTAACTGCAGTTGTGAAAAAGTTACGATTTCAAAGATCTGAAGTCCCCCCGAAGCTGCGGCCACAAATGCGTGATTCCCCGAAATCACAACATCGTAAGCATTCCCCGGGAAGGGGATGAAGGCTACTTCAACAGGTGTAACGGGCTGCTCCACATTTAAAATTCGTACTCCTAATTCAAGCGTGACTACAAAAGCATGGTCTTGCCCTGTAGCGACATCCAAAGTCTGGCCCGATAAGCCAGACCAGACATAGAATCCTACCTCGGTCGGATTAGTGGGTAAACTGACATCGATCACGCGTAATCCAGCGTCCTCATCAGCCACATAGGCATAGTTGCCATAAACGGACACAGCCCTAGCGTCATACGGTGTATCGCAGATGCCTAGGATGAAAGGAACTGCTGGGGTAGAAACATCCACCAGGATTAATCCAGCTTCTCTGGAAGCAAGATAGGCCACCCCATCAACAACTTTGATGTCACGGGGTTGATAAGCCAAGTTCAGGTATGAAATGAATTGTGGAGTGGAAGGAACAGAAATATCCGTCAGCATAAATCCAAGGCCCGTGGAAGAATATAGAATATTTCCGCCAACGAAAATCGCTTCCGTACTCCCCAAAGTATCAATAACTGCCTGTTGACAAGGATGATTCGGGTCGGATATATTTACCACCTCCAGACCCCAATATGATTCAGCGATGTACGTATAATCCCCTGAAACATCAATATCCACTGCCCAACCTGAAGACGCAAGATAGTTGCCTAGGAGTATCGGAGCCTCAGGATTTATTACGTCAATTATACTGATTCCATACCAACCGGCCAAATAAGCGTAATTGCCTTCCACCGTGATATCTGTCGGTTCATTATCAAGCGACAAGGCGGATAATAAAATCGGTATCGCCGGATTGGTGATATCCGCGATAATCAAACCTGCGACGCCGTCTGCGATGTAAGCAATATTCCCCTGAATGCAGACACCTCGCGTTGCGCCCCCGTATATCAGCTGGTTGGCCAGGGTCACATTCAAGCTATCCTGCCCCCACGCGGCGGTGGACAGTAGGGCAGTGTAGATTACTGCAACAGCGGTTTTAGCGGTCAAGGGCGGTCTCCCCAAGTTTAGTAAACCTCCCTAATATACAACCCGTTTCTGATTTTGTCAAGCCCCATCGCAAAAATAATCTATTGTTTCCCTCTTGCCTCCCCCAAACATTTCGACCCCGTTCGGGGTCGTGAGAAGAGGAGGGGAATCGCTGGTCTCCGTAGGTTTTCCCGCAGGAACCACTGCGTGGCACGCTACGGCTATTCATATTCAACCCTGACGGGTTGTTGGCCACGACAAAGCGTGGCCCTCCGAATTTAACCCTGACGGGGTGTCCGCCGGGATTCTGACTCCTGACTCCTGACTCCTGACTCCTATTCTTCTGGCTCCTGATTTCTGGATTCTGGATTCTTTTCTCCTGGCTCCTGACTCCTGACTCCTGGCTCCTGGCTCCTGGCTCCTGGCTCCTGCCTCCTGGCTCCTGGCTCCTGACTCCTGCCTCCTGACTCCTGACTCCTTACTCCTGGCTTCTTTTCCAGCCCCCCTACTCCACCCTTATCCTCCCTTCCACCCGCGCGTCCACTTCCCCGGCCTGTTGCAGGGCGGCGGCGGTCAGGTCGCGGTCGGTCCAGCCCAGGTCGGTCACGAGGCGGTCTTCCAGGGCAAAACCGAAGTACTTCTCCGCGTGCGCGGCGATGTACTCGTTGGCGGCCACGCCGTAGATCCCCTCCGGGTCCACCGGTTCGCCCCCGACGCTCAGTTCCAGAACCTCCCCGCTCTCCCGCCGCACCCGGTAACGCAGGCCGGATACCTGCAACAAGTCCCGGCTCTGATTCGCCTGGAAGAGGACCGCCCGGCGCAGCTCTTCCCCCGACAGGTCGAACCCCACGAGGCGGTTGCCGAAGGGGTGCAGTTCCCACACTTGGCGCAGGGTCACCGGCCCGGCGGGAAGGTCGGCGCGCAGCCCGCCGGAATTCATGAAGGCCACGGGCCGGCCGGTCAGCCGGGCCGTGGCGTCGGCGACCCAGTTGCCCACGTTGCTTTCGCCCGCTTCGGATCGCACCCAGGGGCGCGCCAGCCGCCCCACCACGCGGTCCAGTTCGGCGGAAACGGCGGTTTCCTGCGCCCGGACCAGGCTGCCCACTTCGGCCCGCACCGCCAGCCCGGCTTCGGCCCGCACCGGCAGCAGCCGCCCGGTGAAGGCGACCAGCCGCCCGGCGGCGGTATCCACCTCCGCGCGGAACAGCCCCAGGTACTTCCCCTGTTCCCCGGCCTGCAGGATCGGCACTCCGGCCTCCACCAGCGGCTCGAACAGTTCGGCGTGGCGGTGGCCGCCGACAATGGCTTCCAGGCGGGGGCAGGCGCGGGCCAGGGCGCGGTCGGCCTCCACCCCCTGGTGAGTCAGGGCGATCTGCACCTCGCTGACGGCCTCCAGGCTGTCCAGCAGGCGGTTGACGGCCGCGGCGGGATCGGTGGTCCGCAGCCCGCCCAGGTTGCCGGGAAGCACGGATTGGGCCAGCCCGGGCAGAGTGACGCCGATGACCGCCACCCGCAAGGCGGAGCGTTCCAGCACCACGCAGGGCGGGAAGGCGGGCGCGCCGGCGCTGTCGGCCAGGTTGGCGCAGACCACGGGGAAGCGGGCTTGGGCCAACCGGGCTCGAAGGGTATCCCAGCCGTAGTCGAATTCGTGGTTGCCGGGGACGAAGGCGTCGGGGCGCAGCAGGTTCAGCAGGGCGATCTGGGAGGCGCCGCGGGTCAGGCTGGACACGGGGGTGCCGGTGAATTCGTCGCCGGCGTGCAGGGCCAGGGCCTCGGGGTGGGCGGCGCGCAGGGAATCGAGCATCCAAGCCAGCCGGGCGGCCCCGCCCACTACCGCCGAATCGCCCTCCAGCGCCGTCACCCAGGGCTGGTTGCGGGCGTGGAAGTCATTCCAGTGGATCAGGGTGAGGGGTTCGGTGGGACGGGCGGGAACGGCCGGAAGGGCGAGGAGGACCAGGAGCAGGAGAATATTCATAATTTCAGGTATCTTCCCACCGCCAGCAGGCCGCCGGGCATGCCCAACAGACCGCCCAGGGGAATCAGCAGCCAGAGGTGCGGCAGGGCCAGACCCAAACCGGGAGCCAGTTGGGTCTGCAGGACCACCGCCGCGACCGAGAGCAGCGCCGCTCCGCAGGCTCCGCCCATCATTCCCAGGATGGCCCCCTGCACCAGGTAGGCGCCGCGCAGGGTTTCCGGAGTGGCCCCCATCAGCCCCATCAGGTGGATGGCCTCGCGCTGGGCTTCGATCTTCAGGCGCACGGCGTTCCAGGTCAGCCCCAGGGCCAGCAGCAGCGCAGCGCCGCCCAGAAAGGCTCCCCAGCGGGCCACCCGCTGCCGTCCGTTGTGGATCAGGGCCAGCAGGTGGGGGTCGTACACCAGTTCCTCGAGGCCTTCCACCGCGCCCAGCCGCTGCACCAGGGCCTGGGCCGAATCAGGGCGCAGGTAGTCCGGCGGCAGGGTCAGGCGGAAGGAGGCGGGCAGGGGGTTCTCGTCCAAGACATTGAACAGGTCGGGGTCGAATTCGGCGGCGAAGCGCGCGGCGGCTTCGGCGCGGGAGACGTAGGTCACGGTCCAGCGGGAATTCATGGCCTGGAGCTGCCGCAGGAGGGTGGGATGCTGATCTTCGGGCAGGCCGGGGGAGATAAAGGCTTCGAACTGGAACTGGCGCAGGAGGGTGCCGGCCAGACGCTGGAGGTTCAGCCCGGCGTAGTAGAAAAAGCCCAGCATGCCGCAGGCCAGGGTCGCGGCCGCCACCGCGGTGAAGGAATGGAACGCATTGCGGCGGATGCCCTGCCAGCCTTCGCGCAGGACGAACGAGAGGCGGGGTCTCATAGGATCCCTCCGCCGGCGGACGCCAGCCGCCCTTCTTTCAGGCGCAGGGTGAACCGCGCGACCCCGTCGAAAGCCTGGGGCTGGTGAGTCGCCGCCAGGATGGTGGTCCCTTCTGCGTTGACCTGGCGCAGCAGCTCCACGATCTCTGCGCCGGCCTGGGCGTCAATGTTGGTCAGCGGTTCGTCGGCCAGGAGGATAAAGGGGCGGACCACCAGGGCCCGGGCCAGGGCCGCTTTCTTCTGTTCCCCGGAAGAGAGTTCGCCGGGGCGGGAGTTTACCCGCTTCTGCAGGCCGAAGCGGTAGAGCATGCGGTTGGCCAGCAGGTGCACGCGGTGGGAGGATTCCCCGGAGATGCGCAGCGGCAGGGCCACGTTCTCGAAGATGGTGCGGTCGGGCAGGAGGCGGGATTCGGGAAAGACGATGCCCATCTTGCGGCGCAGCAGGGCCCGTTCGTGAGGATTCACCGCATGGCGGAATTTCCCTTCGATCATGACCTGGCCGGACTGGGGCAGGAGGTCGAGGTAAATGAGGCGCAGAATGGTGGTCTTGCCCGCTCCGGTGTGCCCCGCCAGGAGGGCGAAATCGCCGCGCTCGAGGGCGAAGGAGACGTCCTCCACGCCGCGGCCGTTGGCATGCTGGTGGGTGACCTTGAGGAAGCGGATCACGATGCAGGGGAGGCGAACTTTTCCAGCAGGCGCCGGGCCACGCCGGGCGGCACGAAGGGGGAGACGTCGCCGCCGAAGCGGGCCACTTCCCGCACGATGGACGAATTCAGGTACGTATAATTGACGTGGGGCATCAAAAAGACGGTGTTAACCCGGGGGGCCAGCTTGCGGTTCATCAGGGCCATCTGGAATTCGAATTCGAAGTCGGACACGGCCCGCAATCCGCGGATCAGGGCCACGGCGCCCTGGTCGCGGGCGAATTCCACCATCAGCCCCGGCACTTCCGCCACCGTCACCGTGGGCAGATTGCAGACCGCCTCCAGGATCATCGCCTTGCGCTCTTCCAGGCTGAACAGGGGGTTCTTGCCGGGATTGAACGCCAGGGCCACGATGACCCGGTCAAACAGGCTGACCGCCCGTTCCAGGATGTCCAGGTGGCCGAAGGTGATGGGGTCGAAGGACCCGGGGTAGATGGCCACTTTAGGCGCAATTGCGTTCGGTTCCGCCATAGCAATCCTGGGGACAGTACTTATCCATGACAATCTGCATGCCGCCGCGGCGCGGCTGGAAGGTCACCCGATCCATGAGGTGGCGCATGATCAGGAGGCCGCGGCCGGAGGTTTTCAGCAGGTTCTGTTCCTGGCGCGGGTCGGGGACGGTTTCGGGCTGGAAACCGGTTCCCTGATCGCGGACCACCAGGCGCAGGTAACGGGAGCAGACGTAGAAGCGGATCAGGACTTTGCGGGCGGGATCCAGCTTGTTGCCGTGCACCATGGCGTTGTTGACCGCTTCGGAGATGGAGATGGCCACGTCGTCCAGAATTTCCCGGGGCAGCGCCAGGTTGCGGAACAGGCCTTCGGTGAACTGGTCCACGTCCGCCAGGTGGTCCAGAGTGCTGGGGACGCTCAGTTCCCCCACCTTCTTCAGCGGCATCGGATCACCATCAGGGTAAGATCATCCTGCAGGTTCGACTGGCCGGCGTGGCGTTGCACCGCGCGGACCAGGTTGCTGGTCACGGCCCGGGCGCCGCGCGAGGCGACTTCGCGGGCCGCCTCTTCCAGCCGGTCCAGGCCGAACTGCTCGCCTTCGGGGCTTTCCGCCTCGGTGACGCCGTCGGTGTAGAGTACCAGCATATCCCCCGGGGAGAAGGTCACCACGCTTTCGCGGTAGGCGGCGCCGGGGAAGGCGCCCAGGATCAGCCCGCCCTCGGTCAGCAACTCGCGGCGGCCGTCCCGGCGCAGCAACAGGGGAGGGTTATGGCCGGCGTTGGAGTAGGTCAGGTGGCGGGCGGGGACGTCCAGCACGCCGTAAAAGGCGGTGACAAAGCGTTCCGGCTCCACCGATTCGTACAGGAAATTGTTGACCCGGTAAAGAATGGTGGAGATGCTGTAATGGGCCACGGCTTCAATGCGCAACGAAGCCCGCAGCGAAGCCATGATGAAGGCCGCCGGCACCCCCTTGCCGGCCACGTCGCTGATGACCAGCCCCAGGTCCTTGTTCGTCAGCCGGATGTAGTCGAAGTAGTCGCCCCCCACCATCTCCGACGGCGTGTTCACTCCGGCCAGGTCGAAGTTCTCCACTTCCGGGGCGGAACGCGGCAGGAGGCTGAGCTGCATGCGCCGCGCCAGGGCCAGCTCCTCCTCCATACGCTGCTTGGCCAGTATCTCGCGGTGCATCCGGGCCCGCTCGATGGCCACGGCGGCGTGCGAGGCGAAGGTCATCAGGCGGTCGGCGTCGCGACCGGTGAAGGTCCCCAGGCTATCGCTCTCCAGGTTGAAGCAGCCGACGACCTTGCCCCCGGTGAACAGCGGCATGGCCAGCTCAGAGCGGGTCTGGGGACGGGCGTTGACGTAGCGGGGGTCGCGGGCCACGTCGGCCACCACCACCGGCGCCATGTGCTCCATGGCCCAGCCCATGAGCCCCCGGCCCAGCTTCTGCCGCACTTTGCCGGAGGCGAAAGTGTCGTACCCGCGGAGGATTTCCCCCACCACCACCCGGCCGCCCTCATCCAGCACGAAGATGCCGGCGGCGTCGTAATCCACCACCTGCTTGACCGAGTCTAGGATCAGGGCCAGGACTTCGTCCAGGTCCAGGGCGTTGGACAGGCTCAAGGCCACCTGGGTGATGAGGTGGATTTCCAGCCGGGTGCGCTCCACGTCCTCCACGTGTTCCAGCAGGTGCGCCAGGCGGTCCAGTTGCTCTTCGAAAGTGCGCAGGCGGTCCCCATCCACGGACTGGGACGGCAAGCGCCGGATTTCCTGCCGCACCGCGCTCAGGGCGTCCGACAGTTCCCGGAAAATGCGCCGCTGGGCCCAGGTTCTCGGTGGCGCCGGAGGGATATCCTTGGATTGGGGGGAGGAATCCATCCGTTCCTTACTTGCCGGCGGGGAAGCTGTTCAGGGCCTCGTCCACCGTGTCGTAGGATTCGAAAATCGTCACCAGCTTGGTAATGAGGAACAGGCTGTGAATCTTTTCCGTCACGGCCGCCAGCTTCAATTCGCCGCCGGCGTTCTTGATGGTGGTCAGGCCGCCGATCAGGCTGCCCAGGCCCGAAGAGTTCATCCAGTCCACTTCGCCCAGGTCGAAGATGAATTTGCGGTAGCCTTCGGCGACGTGCTGTTTGATGGTCTCCTGGAACGTCGTGGCTTCCGGGCCGCCCATCATCTTGCCGTGGATTTTAAGAATGAGTACGCTGTCCTGTTCCCTGGTTTCTACTCGCATACCGGCTCCTTGTTCGAGAAAAAGGGTTATCATGCCTAATGTAAGGAAATTATGGCGGAAAATCAAGGGAAATCCGGGCTGAAACGGCGAAATTCCGGGTGGATTTCTCCTTGCCTAAGACGGAAGTGTTGGTTATATTGTATGGGATCTGAAAACATCGCTGATATCTTCCATCCCGGCCCTATGGATCAAGTATGAAGTACCGCCTTTACATTGATGAAGTCGGAAATTCAGACCTGCATTCTTCGTCTGACCCCAACCACAGGTACCTGAGTTTGACCGGGGTGGCCTTTTCGCTGGACTATGTGGATCAGGTGGTATTTCCGACTCTCGAATCCTTAAAAAGACGTTACTTCCACCACCACGCCGATGACCCCATTTGTCTTCACCGAAAGGAGATCCTGCAAAAGAAGGCGCCATTCGATTCCTTACGGGATCCCAAAATCGAGGCGGCGTTCAATGAGGATCTTCTGCGGATTTTAATGGATTTTCAGTATACCGTATTTACTGCAGTTATAGATAAATACGAGCACATGAGACAATATAGTGTATGGCAATATGATCCTTATCACTACTGCCTTGAGATCTTGATCGAAAGGTTTTGTTTCTTTCTGGAAACGTCGGAGGCTACAGGCGATGTTTTGGCTGAGTCCCGCGGGGGTAAAGAAGATCGGCGGTTGAAAGCCTCGTTTCATCGTCACTTTTCGACGGGTACAAGGTTCATAAATCCCGAAAAGATTGCTCAGCGGCTGACCAGCAGCCAGTTAAAGGTAAAAAGCAAATCGAACAACATTGCAGGATTGCAGTTTGCCGATATCATCGCGTATCCCAGTTACCGGGCGGCGCTGGCACGCCATGATAACAGACCCCTTCCCGAGGATTTTAGTGGAAAGATCATTACCATTTTGGAGACCAGTAAATACTATCGCAGCTCCGCTGGTGAAATACAGGGCTACGGCAGAAAATGGCTGCCATAAAAAAACCCAACTCGCTTGCACGAGCTGGGCCAAAGGCAATGCCTTCCACCTCCAGATGACTGGATTGATATAATATACGGAATTAAAAAGGAAATGTCAATGGTTATTTCGCTTTTTACTTCTCTCGCCAATTTTGCCAGAATCGCTGCGCAGGTGATAATTCGGTGTGATTATTTCCATGCCTGATCCCATCATCATCATCGGCGGGGGCATCGCCGGGATGGCGGCCGCCTGGCGGCTGATTCCCACCGGCCTGCCGGTCACCCTGCTGGAGGCGCGGCCGCGCCTGGGCGGGCGCCTGGACAGCCTGCGCGCCGCCGGCGCCCCCACCCCCTTCGACAACGGTCCGCACCTGTTCCTGAGCAGCTACGTCCGCACCCGCCGGTTGCTGCGCGAGATAGGCCTGGAAAGGGATTTCGACTATCCCTGGCCGGGGCGTCTCCCCGTCATCGGGCCCCAGGGACGCGCCGCCATACTGTGGGAATGGCCCCTACCGGCGCCGTTCAACTTTTCCGCCGGGCTGCTGAGCTTTCCCCTGTTATCCTGGAAGGCCCGCAACCGCGCCGTGTTGGCCGCCCGCGACCTGTTGACCGGCCCCCTGGAGGCGGAAGTCTCCGCGGCGCAGTGGCTGGAGGCCCACGGCGAAGCCGAGGAGCGGGGCCTCTTCTGGGAACCGCTGGTGCGCGCCGCCCTGAATGCGCCCTCCGAAGCCGTCCCGGTGCGGGATCTGCAGGTCATCCTGCGGGAAGGATTCGCCAAGGGTCTCACCGGGGGCCGCCTGGGGCATGCCCGGCGCCCGCTGGGTAAGATCTTCGGGGAGGGCATGCGCCGGGCGCTGGAAGAGGCCGGCGTGCAGGTGCTCACCGGCCATACCGTCGGGGGGGCCGAGATTACCGCCGGGCGTATCACTTCCGTGAAGCTGCGCAACGGACGGAGCCTCCCTTGCCGGGCGGTGGTGGCGGCGCTGCCCCCCTGGGCCCTGTACGACTGGCTGAGGACGCTGCCGCACCCCACCCCCCTGGTCGCCCCGCTACACCTGGAGGCGTGGGGGGCGCAGAGCCTCGTGTCGCTGTTCCTGTGGGCCGGGCAGCGGCCCTGGGTGGAACCGTGGACCAGCCTGCCCGGGCGCCGCGCGGCCTGGGTCTTCGACTACACCCGCCTGTGGGGCGATTCCCGGGCCCCCCTGGGGCTGATCCTGGAATGGCCTGACCTCCCCCAGAGCCAGACGGCGGCAGCCATGCGGGGTTTCGTGGCGCGGGAGATCCTCCCCGAGCTGGCCGCCGCCCTGCCGCAGCTTTCCCGGGTGCCGTGGCGGGCCTGGAAACTGGTCCGCGAACGCCGCGCCACGCCGCTGCGCCCCCGGGCGCTGTGGGGCCACCCCCTGTCGCCGACCACCGCCCTGCCCAACCTGGTCTTGGCCGGCGACTGGCTGGACCCGCTGCTCCCGCCCACCGTGGAGGCGGCGGTGCGTTCCGGCGAGGCCGCAGGGGAAAAGATAATTATGCAAAAAATTGCACTTGACAAGTAGAAGTAAATTTATTATATTGATCCTGTCCCATGAATCCAGAACACCTTCCAGACCATCCCTGCGTCGCCTGCGGCGGGAAAGATTTCACGCCGCTACCCTTCGGCTATCGCTTCCGCGGCCGCGAGCTGCGGGGGATGAAATGCCGGAAGTGCGGGCTGCAACTCATCCATCCCCAGCCGACGGTGGCGGAGGTCCGGCAGATGTACTCCGAAGAGTATTTCACTTCCGGCGAAGTGTCCGTTCGCCCGCATGGGCGGGGGGATTACTTTCAGAGCGTCACCACCGACCGGGAAAACCGGATTTATCGCCAAAGGCTGGAGCATTTCCGCAGATATAGCGGCGCTGGTAAGCTGCTGGAAATCGGCTGCGGGCCGGGGCACTTCCTGTCGGCCGCCCGGCAGGCCGGATGGGACACTACCGGGGTGGAGATTTCCGAATTCGCCTCCCGGTTTGCCCGTGAAACCTTTTCCCTGAACGTTATCACCGGAACCCTGGAGGAGGCGAATCTCCCCGCCGGCGAATATGACGTCGTATTCATGGGAGACCTGCTGGAACACGTGACCGATCCCCGGGCCCTCCTTCGGGACGTGCGGGCCCTCCTGAAAGACCGGGGGATCGTTTACATCGAGGTGCCGGCCGTGACCAACGGACTGTATTCCCGGATCGGATCGTTGGCCATGCGGCTCCTGGGGAAGACCAAATACATCAACCTTCCACCATATCATCTGTTCGAATTCACCCCGCGCGGCCTCCGGAGCCTGTTGCCGGCCGCCGGATTCAAGATTGCGGACATCCAACAGGCCGTGGTCTCGCCGCGGGATATTGGCCTCAGGGATTCTCCCTTGTCCAATGCTTTGAAATATACCCTGCAGACCCTGAATGTTTATGTCACCGGATTGACGGGACGGTGGGGGGACCGTCTCACCGTCGTGGCTGGCAAATCGAATTAATTGCATATAATGGTCCATCCAACTAGTGGAGGATTCATGCGCCGCAAAGCGATTTTTACCCTGATCGCCGCCCTTGGCCTGCTTACGACCGCCGGGGGCTTGGCCCTTGCTGATACTTACGTCAGCGGGAACCAGTCGGGAACGTGGAGTCTGGCCGGTTCGCCCTATTTCGTCACCGGTGATGTTACCGTTCCGGCCGGGCTGCAACTGAGCATTGAACCCGGCGTGGAAGTCATTTTCCAGGGTCATTACAAGCTGAACGTGTACGGTTCGCTGGAGGCCGCCGGGACCGCTACGGATTCCATCGGGTTTACCGCCGCCAATCCCACCACCGGCTGGCACGGAATCCGGCTGGTCAATGCCACGGGTGCCTCGCACCTGGCCTACTGCACCCTGGAATACGGCAAGGCCACGGGCTCTTCCCCTGATAACCACGGCGGCGCGATATACTGCAACCAGTCTGCCTTGATCCTGGAATACTGCACTATCCGGAACAACACCTCGGTCGGCGGTTGGGGCGGCGGCGTGTACGTGATAAACTGCCCGGAAAATTACGTCCATCATAATCTTATAGAAAACAATTCTGCCAACCACGCCGCAGGATTGAACTGGCAGTACAGCGGCGGGATCATCGAGCACAACACCATCCGGAACAACAATGCGGTGCAGTGGAGCGGCGGCGGCATCAATATTGACCACTGCTCGCCTACAGTCCGGTACAACGTCATCAGCGGGAACCAGTCGGTTGAGGATTCGGGAACGGGAATCTACCTCGCCTATAATTCGAATCCGCTGGTGGCCTACAACGAAATCAGCCGGAATGAATTTTTCGGGGTGTTCGCCGGCGCAAGTTGCCAGCCGGAATTCACCAATAACACGGTGGCGTACAACGGAACCGGCGGGGTCGAAGCCTATAGTAGTTCGCAGATTCTGGGCCAGAATAATATCGTTTGGGGGAACGGGTACGCCTTCTACATCTGGGGTGGCTGTTCCATCCCCTGGACTTGGTCGGACCTCCAGGGCGGCTGGCCCGGCACCGGCAATATCAACGCCGACCCCCAGTTCGTCAACGCCGCCGGGAACGATTTCCACCTCCTCCCCACCTCCCCCTGCATTGACGCCGGAAATCCCGCCTCCCCGCCCGATCCCGACAATACCATCACCGACATGGGGGCCTACTACTTCGATCAGAACTTCACTCCCGGGCAGCTCAGCGTGGATCTGGAACCGGTCAGCTATCCCACCGTCATCCCCCCGCAGGGCGGCGAATTCGACTACACGGCCGAATGGGCTTGCGACAGCACCAACTACGCCATCTTCGACGCCTGGATTTCCCTGCGCCTGCCCGATGGCCAGATCATGGGGCCGATCCTGACCAAGACCAACATGTACCTGGCCGCCGGCGCCAGCCTCTCGGCCGACCTGTCCCTCTACGTTTCCCAGTGGGCCATGCCCGGGGTCTACTGGCTGCGCGGCTACCTGGGGGATCTGACCACCGGCGTTGACGTGGCGGCCGACTCCTTCAGTTTCGAGAAGACGCCCTACGACGGGCCCGCTCCCTACGAGACCGGCTACGTGATCCTGTCCGGCTGGGAGCAGTGCGAGAAGATTTACCTGGATCACCTCGCCTTGAGCGTGGACAAGGGGCCGGAACTGTCCGCCGGGCCCAACCCCTTCAACCCGGTGACGGCTATCGGCTTCCGGCTTCCGGCTCCCGGCTACGTCAACCTGAGAATCTATGACACTGCCGGGCGGGAGGTCAGG
>QZKQ01000018.1 GCA_003599535.1 Candidatus Zixiibacteriota bacterium
TGTCCACGGTGACCAGCTACATCGAATCCGCCGCCGGGGTGGAAGCGGGCGGCCGCACCGGGCTGACGGCGGTGTTCACCGGGTTGCTCTTCCTGCTGGCCGTCTTCTTCGCGCCGCTGATCCGCATGGTGGGCGGCGGGGTGCCGGTGGCTGAAGGGAGTTCCCTGGTACTCTATCCCATCACCGCGCCCGCGCTGATCGTAGTCGGCTGCCTGATGATCCAATCCGCCGCCCGGGTGGTGTGGAATGATCTGACGGAAGCAGTGCCCGCCTTCCTGATCATGATTGGCATGGCCCTGACCTACTCCATCGCTGATGGGTTGGCCTTCGGGTTCATCACTTATCCTCTGCTCAAGCTCTTCTCCGGCCGGGGCCGGGAAGTCAGTTGGCTGGTCTATGTGCTGGGGGCGATCTTTGTCTTGAGGTATGCGGCGCTGGGATGAGGCCATGCGCGTGCCTGCAGCAGAAATGGTCCCAATTCAATGACAGGACCAAAGGGCCTTCGGTAGGGGGGCCTACAACACCATCGCCATGACCTCGGGTCATTCAGATAGTTTCTGACCATCAGTGGAGACTCTGCTTTTAGCCCCATCGTGGGGCTTGGTTAAGATCAATAGCCCCGTCCTTTCCCGCCCCGCAGAGACCACTGCGTGGCAGGGCTGGCCAAGGGCAGGGCGCGAAAACCTCGGAATGGATACGGAAACCCGGATTATGTACGATACCCTCGAATCCCTGAAAACCCGCCTGGAGGCCTTGCGGCCCCTCGCCCCGGAGCAGGAACAGAGGCTGGAGGCGGTGCTGCTGTCCCGGCGTGTCTACCTCTCCAACGTCTTCGAAGACAACAGCCTGACCCTGGAAGAGACCGAGTACTATCTCCACACCCAGCGCATGGTGGGGGGGAAGCTGGAGCGGGAGTTTCGCGAGATCCGGGGATTACAGCAGGCCATCAGCTACCTGCAGCGGGCGTTGGCGGAGAACCGCGACCTGAGCGAGAGCTTCATCCGGGAACTGCACGCGGAGCTGACCCGGCCCATCGAGCAGGACGAACGCTACTTCCCCGGCGAATACACCCCGCGCGACGTCCCCATTCTGGGGGAAGCCGGATCGCGCATCGAATTCACACCTCACGACCGCGTCCCGGAGGAGATGGTTCGCCTGCTGGAGTGGTACCACCAATATGCCGCGAAATTGCACCCGGTGGAACTGGCCGCCCGCTTTCACCACCGCCTCTCCCTGATCCACCCCTTCCTGGACGGCAACGGCCGCGTGGCGCGGCTGATTGACGACTTCGTCCTGATGCGCTCCGGCTACGGTCCCGCCCTGATCGAGGACCGGGAAAAGTACTACGCCGCCCAGCGCGCCGCCGACCGCTCCCTGCCTCGCGAGGATTCCGCCGCCGTCCCCCAGGACACCGACGTGTCCGCCTTCATGGACCTGCTGGCCGAATGTTCCGCCGCCGGCCTGGAAGTAATGCTGGCGGTGCTGGAAGACCGCTGGCGGCCTCCGGTGGCGGACCTGGCCGCCCGCATCGATCGGTTTGACCGCATCATCTCCGGCGAAACGGGGACGGAAGCCGACCGGCGCATCCTGGAAGAGAAGGAGACCACCAAGCTGGCCCTCGCCCGGGAGTTTGAGGAGACCATAAAGCAGAAAGTCCGCAGCCGCGTAGTGCGGTTCCTGCTATCCGGTCCGGCCCGGTTCCAGCAGAACAACCAGCAGTATAGCCCCCTGATTGCGGAAGTGACCGCCCGCCACCAGTACGCCTTTGCTCCCTCCGAAGTTCTGTACGAATACCACCTGGCCCCGGACCTGGGGGAAATCGAAACCCGGGGACTGCCGCTGCCACCCTTCATGCGGTTGCTCAGCTTCGCCATCCTGAGCCACGGCGTAGGGGTGGGCCTCTATTCCGGCATCCTCGATTTCGAGTTCGGCCGACTCTACCTCAAGCAGGAGAACCGTTCCGAACTGCGCCTCACTCTGCAGCCGGCAAGCGTGCGGGAAATGATCAACGGGAGTGCCTACCAGGACTGGGATTTGGCCACCCTGAAAGCATTTCTCTACTACAGCCTGGACCACTATTTTCACCAGATCGAAAGCGATTACCTCCAGGCGGTGGGAAACAATCATCCCCCGATCGAGTGAAAGACAGGGGTCGAGGCCCCCGGCATCCCGTGAACACCCGAAAGCATCCCGTATCATCTCCGTAGCCATCCTGTTCCGATATGGACCTGACCGCATACCTGCATTTGCCCCCCGAGGAGCTAAAGGCTCGCATCCAGCGCGCCCGGCGGGAAAAGGAAGCCGTGCTCCTGGTGCACAACTACCAGCGCCGGGAGATCCAGGAGATCGCCGATTTTCTGGGTGATTCCCTGGGCCTGGCGCAGGAGGCCGAAAGGACCTCGGCCCGGCTGATCGTTTTCTGCGGCGTGGAATTCATGGCCGAAACGGCCAAGATCCTGAACCCGGAGAAGAAGGTGCTGCTACCCGACCGGCGGGCCAACTGCCCCATGGCCGGTATGATTGACGCCGAATCGCTGAGCCTGGCCCGGAAGCAATATCCCGACGCCGTGGTGGTCACCTACGTCAATTCCACCGCGGCCGCCAAGGCGTTGTCCGACGTCTGTTGCACCTCCACTAATGCCGTGAGGGTGGTTCGCTCCGTGATGGACCGGCGCATCCTGTTCACCCCGGACCGCAACCTGGCGGAATACTGCCGGGCCCAGACGGGCGCGGACGTCATCCCCTGGATGGGCTTCTGCTATGTGCATGATGGATTTCGTATCACCGATGTGGAAGAGGCCCTGGCTGCCCATCCCGGAGCCCTTCTCCTCGCCCACCCGGAATGCCGCCCGGAAATCGCGGCTCGCGCCGACCTCGTCTGCTCCACCACCGGCATGATCCACTTTGTCCGGGATCACACTGAAGAGATCCGCCGCCGCGGGATCATCATCGGCACGGAAATCGGCCTGGTCGAACTGTTGCAGGCCGACCATCCCGATCTGCCCCTCTACCCCCTGGCCTCCAGCGCGATATGCGCCACCATGAAGCTGACGACCCTGGCCAAGGTGGCATGGTGCCTGGACCATGAAGCCAATGAAATGATCCTGGATGATGAGATCCGGCGCCGCGCTTACCGCGCAGTTAAACGCATGATGGAAATTGGTTGACATGAAGAACGCGAGCCTCTGGCGTAGCATTAAGCTGAACCTGATGGCGGGACTGCTGGTGTTGCTGCCTGCCTATCTGACCTATATCATCCTCGTTCGTATGTTCCTGATCATTGACGGGATCTTCAACCGCATGGCCACCCGCGCCCTGGTGGCGGCGCTGGGCCTGCCGTTGAACGGAGACCGGGTGATCTACGGCCTGGGAATCATCACCTTATTCACGGTGGTGCTGCTGGCCGGCTATATCGCCCGGCACTACCTGGGGCGGAAGTTCATTGACTGGTTCAACAGCCAGGCCGACCAGATCCCGGTGGTCAAGAGCATCTATAAAACGTTACGCCAACTGGTGGAAGCGTTCATGTCCACCAACCGGGAGGCCTTCCAGCGTCCCGTGCTCATCGAATATCCGCGCAAGGGGCTCTACTCCATTTGCTTTCAAACCCGCAATACGAGCGGCCCGCTGAAGGAGTACATCCCGGAAGACGCCATCACGGTATTCATGCCCTCCACCCCCAATCCTACCACCGGATTCGTCCTGGTCGTGCCGCGCTCCCAGGTCCAGGAATTGCACATCACCGTGGAAGAGGCCATGAAACTGATCATTTCCGGTGGGGTGGTGGCCTCCGAAGGCCAATTGACTTCCGGCCCCATCGTCATCGCCAACCCCGCTACAGTGGTTGATTCCAAGGTCTCCGACGGCAGTTGATCACGGCATGCGCCCCACCCGTTTGATCCTGACAAGTCTCTGCCTGTTCGTGGCGGCCGGGACGGCCCGGCCGATGGAACCGGATTCCCTCCAAGTCCGTCTCTACCAGCGCCTGGATGAGATGGGCGCGGGAACCGCCTTCCTCCGGCACCTGCGCTACGGCCCGATCTGGTCCCTCTGGCAGGGAAGCGGTGACGGCCTCTTCCGCCGGCCGCCGGGATCCCAGGGGGATCTTCGGACCGACGCCCGGCTGCACGGCGAGATCGGCCGTGCCCTCCGCCACAACCTCGACCTTCACGCCCGCCTCGAGCACAGCGATTACCAGTTCCGCCAGTATTCCGGCCCCCTGCCCTTCATCTCTACCGGTCCCGGTCCCACCGGCGCCTGGGAATACGGCGCCGCTACGCCCGTGCCGGTCAGCCCGGCGCAGCGCATCCTCCAGTCCATGGTGGGGCTGGGCGGCACCTTCCGGCCCGATACCGCCGTAGCCTTTACGGCCGTGCTGGGGCACGGCTGGGACCAGCGGGAGGGGTTCGACGACCGGGGCCTGTCGGCCTCGCTGTCCGGAGCGGTGTCGGATTGGGATTTGAAGGGGTACCACAACGATCTCGACCTGTTCCTGCAGGAAGAGGAGCTGGGCGCCCGCACCAACCGGGAGTGGCGCGTGCAGTACGGGTTGGCCAAGGAATTTTCCGAATACAGCTCCGATCGGCTGGGCTTCCGCTACCGCCGCAAGCGCCACGACTTCCACACCTGGGGCAGCGGCGCCATCGGTACCCGGCTGGACACCGAGCAGCAGTTCCAGAACCAGTTGCGTTACGACCTCAACCGGCGCACCGGCTTCCTCCTGGATACCCAGTTCACCGGCTCCCGGCACGAAGATCGCTCGGCCACCGCCGCCGCGGTGCGCGACGAAGTCAACACCGCCGCCGCGGTGACCTTCCGGGCTTCCAGTAACACTTTGGCCAGTTGGATACGTACCAAATTTGACTGGGGCGCCCAGGAGGACGCCACCGGATTGAAGCGCGACCGGGGCGCCAGCCTGGAAAACAGCCTGGCCTGGAGCCCCCAGCGGAGCGATTCCCTGATCTTCACCGCGGCCGTGCGGAAGCGGCAATATGACACCTCCGACACCGCCAACTATGACGATCGGGATCGCCTGCGTTACGAATTTGATCTGGTATACGGGCACGCCTTCCACCCCGGCTTCCGTCTGGCCGCCCGCGGCCAGGTCATCCTGGAACACCTGGTTTACCTGTTCAGTGAAAAAAGCGATCAGAATAATTGGAATAGGATCTTCCGGCTGGGTCCGGAAGTTTACTTTATTCCCTGTTCGGGGGTGGCCAATCGGGCTCGCTTTGAGCTGGTGGCCAACACCACGGATTACGATTTTGAGTTGGACCCGGCCTTCATCAAGAGCACCATCTACCGGCGCTACACGGCGGCCGATTCCCTGGGGTGGAATTTCAACCGCGGCTGGGACATGATCCTGGAATACTCCCTGGATCTGGAAGACGGCGGCAGACTACTCTGGAATGAATGGGTGCAGCAGATATCCGAGGAATACCGGTCCCATCAGGCCAATGTGCGCCTGAGCCGGACCACGCACACCGGGGTTCGCGTGGACATGGGCCTGTCGGTGTACGAGCGCAAAGGTTGGGAACACGAACTGGATCCCGTCCAGGGGTCAGTGAAATCGCCGTTCCTCTACCTTTCCCGCTGGGGACCGCTGCTGCAGATCAATTATCCGTCGGCTTCCCGGGTGCAGATCGAAGCCACCGGGGATCTGTCCTGGGTCCATGAGTGGGGCCGGGACGACTACACCATCGTCAACCTGGACGTGAGGCTTACTTGGCGTTAACGTGGAAATATTTGAGTAGCGGCACATATTTGGCAATTCTGGCGGCTCTGTTGTCCCTGGCGCCCCTGCGAACGGCCCAGGCCCAGCTATCCATTGATGATCCCGCTCTCCTGAACCAGCGCCTCGACGACGTCCGCATCGTGGGCAACCGCATCACGAAGGCGGAGATCATCCTGCGGGAAATGATCACTCAGCCGGGATCAGTGACCGACGAGCGCCGCCTGCGCGCGGATCTCCACCGGGTCGAAGATCTGAACCTGTTCAACCGGGTGGAATTCCGCCTGGCCCGCCTGCAGGATCAGACGGTGCTGATCATCACCGTGACCGAGGAGTGGTACATTTTCCCACAGCCCTACTGGCTGTTCAAGGACAACGACCCGGAACAGATGATTTACGGCTTCCGCTACATGCAGAAGAACTTCCGGGGCCGCAACGAAACCCTGAACCTGGACCTCTGGAACGGCTACGATCGGGGATTCAGCTTCGCCCATAGCAATCCCTGGGTGCAGAATACGCCCGAACTCAGCCGCCGGGTGGAGCTGCGCCACGGCACCGCCGGCAGCCGCCGCGAGGCGCTGAAGGACCTGGGGGTGGAAGAGCGCCATTCCAGCGCCGGGGTACTGGTGGGCAAGCGTTGGACCATTGACCTGTCCAGTTACCTGGGGGGGAGTTTCCGCCTGATCCGGGGAGAACACCCCCTGCAGACGGCCTCCCCGGGCATGATTGACCGGCTGATGGAACTGCGCACCGGGATCGTCTGGGATGCCCGGGATTCCCATATCTTCCCCCGTTCCGGCGTGTACCTGGAAGGGGGCGTGATCAACGGCTGGATCATGAACACGGCCCAGGGATATCGCCGACTGAACCTGGATGCCCGCTGGTATTACCCCTTCACCGGGTGGGCGCTGGCCTCGCGCCTCCATTGGGTGCCGGGATGGGGCAATCTCCCGCCCTACGACTGGATTTTCATGAATGGGACCTCGCCGCTGCGCAGCGCCCGGTTGGAAGACGAAGGAAACTCCTTCTACATGGCCTCGCTGGAAGCGCGCGTGGACCTTATCCCCGTCCGTTACTTCACCTGGAAGAGCGCTCCCCTGTTCAAGCAGTACTTCCGCAACCTAGGTTTCGGCCTGTCGTCGGAGCTGTTCGTGGATGCCGGAGACGCCTACTTTTCCGGTCATGACGCTACCCGGACCCATATGCACTGGGGGTACGGCGGCGGGTTACTGTTCATTCTGCCCTATGTTGACGTGGTGCGCCTGGAGCTGTCCTGGAATCCGGAATATTCCTGGGATGCGACGCAGTACTCGTTCAAGACCAACATCTCCTTCTGATCCGGCTGGAAAATGGGCCACCAATTCCGCTTCTATCTTGATCCCGCGGCCATCGAAGGGCTGGAAGTGCGCTTCGATCCGGGGGAAAGCCACCATTTAAGCGGAGTGCTGCGGCGCGGAACCGGGGCGGAAATCGAGGCCACCAACGGCCTGGGCGAGCTGTTCGCCGTGCGGCTGACCGGCAAGTGGGGCGGTCAGTGGCATGGTGAAATTGTGGAGCGTACGGCCGCGCCGGAAGCGGAATTGCTTCCCCTGGCCCTGGCTCTGCCCTGCCTGAAGGGCGACCGCTGGGAATTGGCCCTGGAAGCCGCCTGCGAACTGGGCACCGGCGAGGTGTGGCTGGTGGATTACCGCCAGGCCGCCGTGGCCTGGTCCCCGGCGCGCGCGGATCGTGCCCGGCGCAAGGCCGTGGAAGCCCTGAAGCAGTCCGGCGGCACCCGCCTGACGCGAATACTGGGGCCCTGCCGGCCGGCGGATCTGCTGCAAATATTTCCGGGGGAACAAATTTACCTGGCGGACGCGGAGGGGCAGCCGCTGGAGGGTATTCAGACGCCCGCGCTGCTGGTGGTCGGACCGGAGGCGGGATGGAGTGGGGAAGAGGAAGCGCTGTTCCGGCAGGCCGGAGCGAAACGGTTCTCCCTGGGATCGCGGCGGCTGCGGTCGGAAATCGCCTCTATCGCGGCCCTGGCGGCGCTGTCCATGAAACTCAATACCTGAAGTCTATTCCGGAGGCAAGGCGATGGATTGTATCTTCTGCAAGATTGCGGCGGGAGAGATTTCCGCGGACATCCTGCACCGCGACGCCGACCTGGTGGCATTCCGGGATCTGCGTCCCCAGGCGCCGGTGCACCTGCTGATCATCCCCACGAAGCATATCGAAACCGTTCTCGATCTGCAACCCGGGGATGACGCGGTAATGGGAAGAATGCTGCGCCTGGCCGATGACCTGGCACGATCCCAGGGCCTGGAGGAGAAGGGTTTCCGCCTGGTCATCAACTGCAAAGCTCACGGTGGCCAGGAAGTTTACCACCTCCACCTCCACCTCCTGGGCGGCCGCCCCATGCACTGGCCTCCGGGGTGACATGTTCATTTTTTTCGCTATGCGCGGCGATGGACGGGCGAAGTGGACAAACCGTCAGTGGTGGACATGAAAAGCCAGGGGGGCACAGCCCCTCTTTTCGCTTCGCGGTGGCACAGCCACTCTTGTTGCTTCACGGAGGTAGCTCGAGAGGGGCGGAATTCACGAATAAAAAAGCCGGGGAAGTCTGCCCCGGCTTCAAAAATTGCCCAAAAATCCCTTGATTACGGAACAGAAATTTCGTATAATAGTTGACTACGTTAAGAATCATTTTGCCCAAAATACAGGAGTGAGGGAAAACACCGAATGCCGTACATCAAAGTCCGTGAGAACGAACCCTTCGAACGCGCCTTCCGCCGGTTCACCAAGTCCTGCGAGAAGTCCGGCCTGATGGCCGAGATCCGCAAACACCTGCGCTACGAAAAACCTTCCGAAGCCCGCAAACGCAAGAGCAACCAGGCGCGCCGCAAAATGCGCAAGCTGATGCGTTTGATGAACGAGTAGCCAACCGGAACTTCGAAATTCCCATAGATCCCCTTCCCTTTTGGGATGCGAGGCCTCAGGGTTCCTGATGCCTCTTTGGCGTTTCATGGAAAGATCAGATCTCTGAACCAGGCGTTCGAGGGGCTGATCTTTTTATTTCCATTTCACTGGAATCAACTCTCTATTTTCAGAAAAACGGGGCGGCCGTGTGGCCGCCCCGTTATCGCGTAGAGGCGGGGCTCGTCCCCGCCCGTGTTCGCGTTTGGAAGGTAGCATTTCCGGGTGGGGACAAGCCCCACCCTTACGGCACGATAAGATTATTTCAACAATATCACCTTCCGCGTCTGGACGAAATCCCCCGCCTCCATCCGCACCAGGTACACCCCCGAAGCCAGCCCCGTCCCGTCAAGAGTCACCTCGTGGGCGCCCGCTTCCTTCCATCCGTCCACCAATGTCCGAACCTCACGGCCGGCGGTATCATAGACTTTCAGTTGGACGTAGTTTAACGCTTTGAGCTTATAGCTTATCACTGTTTCCGGATTGAAGGGATTGGGATGAGCCGCGCCCAGGGCGTAGTCCGCCGGAAGGGGAGCCGCTTTGCCCGGCGCCACCGGTACGACCAGTTCGGCCATGACCTCCAGGTCGTCGATGAACCAACCGTGGAATTGCTGCTGAGCGTCGCTGGTGACGCGGAAGCGGAAGCGCAGTTCCTGGCACTGGCCCGCGCAATAGGGGTCCAGCGGCACCTCCCGCTGGGTCCAGCCGGAAGCGATTCCCGTAACCTGCAGCAGAGGTTCCCATGGGCCGCCGTCGGCGCAGATTTCCAGCCGGCCCCAGTCGTGGCCCTCTTCCAGCAGGTGCCGTTCGAAGAACGACAGGGTGGCGTGGGTGTAAACCGACAGATCCCAGACCTGCCCCCATTCGGCCCAGGTATCCGTATTGGGCGGGTAGAGGGTCCCGGGGCTGTCTTCCAGGCTGTGCGTCCCGCTGACCGCGTACTGCGCGGTGGCGCCCCAGTTGCCGGAAATAATCCAGGGTCCCAGGGGGCCTTCGAAATCGTCCAGGTGGGCCATGCCGTTGATGGTGAAGAACTGTGTGGCGCTTTCGGCCTGGTTGTGCACGCTGGAGGCATCCACGGCGCGCACCAGATAATAGACCGTCTGCCCCAGTTCCTCAATGGAGTATGCCAGGGTGCCCAGAAACGTGTCGGCCGCGACCGGATTCATGGGCGCGAACTGCCACTCCTGGTCGCCCACCCGCCAGCCGATTTCCACCGATTGCACGCCCAGATTGTCCCGCACCACGGCCCTGACCGGCAGGGAGGCGGCCACCATGATCGTTTCGCCCAGGGAATCCACCCAGGCGATCTCCGGCGGCTGCGGGTCCGGACCGACGTAGAACTGGTAGGCTTCCGCGGGCGCGCCCGGAGGCGAGAACGACCCCAGCCCCAGGGTGTCGGCGGCAGTCAGATAGTAGGAAACCATCTGGCTGTTGAACGGGCCGGGAATGATCCCGCGATATTCGCCGGGAGTCCCCGTAGCGGCCAGGGAGGCGGAGCTGTAGGGCTCTGCGCCTGCCCGCCAGAAGAGGGCCAGCGACGTGGTATCCAGGGGGAGGGCGGAAGTGATCGCGGCCAGGACCTCGAATTCCACCTGCAGGGTGTCTTCCGTATCCGGCAGGGGTTCATGAGTGATGGCAGGATAGTACTGCTCCGGATTCACCAGCCCCCGCGCGCCGAAATGGTCTACGATCAATTCACGGTAGAGGCCGTCGTAGAGCGCCAGTTCCGTGGCCAGAATGGCCTGGGCGGCATCGCTCATCAGGGCGCCCGGCCCGATCAGGAAATGGTGCTGCAACACGATCCGGTCCCAGGCGATCCGGTCGGGCATATCCCACCAGACTTCGACCAGGGCGGCCGACCAGAGCGCTCCGTCGTGGTAGATGTCGCCGGTCAATTCATCGGGGTAATGATAGGGGGCGTTGAGGATGCGGCCGGCCCAGAACTGGTTGTGTCCGTCCCAGTTGAACACCCAGTCGGGTTGAAAAGCGGGGTTTCGCGTAAGGCTGTAGGACCCCGCCAGGTAGTCGCCGAAGCCTTCGCCCATGGCCCCGCAGTGGCCTCCGCCCCAAGCGGGGTTGATATCGAAGTGCACCGCATGGCCGTACTCGTGCAGAATGACGTCGGCGTCTTCCGCGTCGTCCACTCCGCCGTAGCCGTAGGTGATGATCCGGGTCTGGGGGTTGTACCAGGAATTGTCTTCCGGGGTGCCGTTGACGTTGCAGACCTGCTGGGTGTTGTTGGCGTTGAACGTCAACAGGTCATTCTGGAAATAGCGCTGTTCCCGGTCAATGTGATAATAGACCATGACCTCTTCGAACCGGTCGTCCTGGCGCCAGTAGAGGAAGTCGGGTGAGGCTTCCTGGGCCCGGTTGGCCGTGGCCGAGGTGGAGACGAAGGGACCGTCGAGGGTGTACCAGCCTCCGACGGGAGAGTTCAGCGCCGTCAGGGTGACGGTGTCGTAGGCTTCCGGGGGGATGGCGGAATTGGCGTCGCCTTCGTCCTGCAGGCTGTTGTCGTTCGTGGCGGTCTTGGGATCGGGATCGAAGATGCGCCCTGTGCCGTCCACGTAAACGCGGAGATCTTCCTGCCGCAAGATGGTTCCGGTCCGCGCTTCCACCCACACTTCCCAGGCGGCCGGGGGGTCTTCCGGGGTGAAGCGCACGCGGTAGATGAGGACGCCTTCGAAGGTGTAGCCCAGGTCCACGGTTTCCGGGTAAGCCAGGGCCCGAGTATCCGTCGCCTCCAGGGCCAGGTGCAACGCTTGGTCCGGGGCGAGGCGTGCGTCCGGCGGGGGGAATTGCACGGTAGAAAGGGCGCTGAACAGGGTCCGCAGGCGGCCGCCGTCGGCCACCACGGTCAGTTCCGCGCCGAAGACCGGCAGGTCCCAGGCTGTTTGGAGATACCGATAGCGCTGCCCCAGGGCGACCGGTTCGGCCCGGTCCAGGCGCAGGCGGGACGACGGCGCCAGGCCCAACAGACTCCGGTTTTCCGCCAGGAAGCGTTCCACTGCTACCTGGGGGACAGAACCGCTGTCCAGGAGGCGTTCGTCCCACAGGCGGCGAAGGACGCCATTTCGGATCTGCACCGCGTCATCCCCGGCGGCGGAGCCGCAGACGGCTGTCGCCATCAGGATGAGGAACGCCAGAAATGGTCTATTTCCGGCCATGATACTCGAGCACCTCGATAGTCAGGGAATCCGGCATACTGCCGGCCTGCAGGGTGATCGTGCTGCCCGGGTTGCGGTGCACCCGGGGAAAATGCGTCAAAAAGGAATCCACTTCCGCGATGGGCCAGCTCTCGTTCAGCGCGGAGGTCTTGTAGTGCATGGGGATCACCACTTTCGATCCCAGCGCCGCCGCCACCTGGGCCGCGGTGTCCGCGTCAATGGTATAGTACCCGCCCACCGGGATCATCAGCACGTCCACCGGTTTCAGGGCCTCCACCTGCCCGGGAGTGAGCATGGTGCCGACGTCGCCCAGATGAACGAAGGCGAGGCCGTTCACCTCCAGGCGCAGCATGCCGTTGGCCCCTCGTTGGCCGCCCCCGCGATCATCATGGAAGGAGGGCACCGTAACGGCCTTCAGGGGCCGGCCCTTCAGATCCACCACGGTGGATCCGTCGGTCTGTTCCACGGTGCCGCCGGTCTTGCCGTAAAATTTCGCTTCGCGGCCGTCGGCGCGCAGCACGATAGGCGCGGGCACCAGGTCCACATTGTTGTGATCAAAGTGGTCGTGGGTGGAGAAAATGACGTTGACCCGGTCGCGGGGAGGAGCATAGGGGACACGGGTGGTGTCGTAGGGATCAATCAGGATCTTTGCACCGTTCTCAAGCGTGAGAAGGAAGCAGGAATGCCCGTACCATTCCACGGTAACGGGTCCATTCTGCGCTGCCATGGCGACCTCCGTATCAATTATGAACAACGCCGCGGGGATGAGCCATAGTGCACGCCAGTGATGTTTCATGATGCCTCCACGGTAATTGCCTAATAATATACGGCCTGAAGGGATATTCTGCAAGCGTTTTTACAGCCTTAACCGCTCCCGCGGCCGGTGATGATAATGAACCACCCCCCCAACCATCCACCCTCGGACCGCCTTCCGGTCGAAGCTCTGGCGGAGACGCTGCGCGGGCACGTCCGGCCGGACGGCCCGGATTCTGCGCCTGCGGTGCTGGTGGCGGCCTCGGGTGGGGCGGATTCCATGGCCCTGCTGGGGGCAGCGCTGGTTCTGGCGCGAGCCGGGGAGATCCGGCTCTACGCCGCCCACCTGGTGCACCACCCCAACTCCCCCGAAGCCCGCAGCCGTGCTTCCCTGGTGGAGGATTTCTGTCGGCGGCAGGATATTCCCCTGGAGACGGCCGACCTGGATCCCGCCGAACTGGGCCAGGGGTCCCCTGAAGAGAGAATGCGTCGGGCCCGCTACCGGTTCCTGGAAAATCGGGCGCAAAAATTGGCCTGCCGCTGGATTCTGACCGGCCATCACGCCGGCGACCAGGCTGAAACCGTGCTGCTGCGGGTGCTGCTGGGCACCGGGTTGAAGGGGCTTTCCGGCATTCGCGCCGAGCGCGGCATGTACCTGCGGCCCTTCCTGTCTCTCCGCAAGGCGGACCTGGAAGCCTGGTGCCGACGGGAGGGCATCCCCTTCGCCGAAGACCCCGCCAACCGGGACCTGTCCCTCCCGCGCAACCGCCTGCGCCACAACGTCATCCCCCGGTTGCAGGAAGGAATCAATCCCCGCGTCGAAGAGGCGTTGAATCGCCTGGCGCAATGGGCCGGCGAAGCCCGCGAACTGATCGAGACGCAGACCGACCTCTGCTGGGGCGAGAGTCTGCGTATTTTCCAAAAAACTAAGATTGCTCTTGATATTGACGCGATTTTACCGTATTTTAAGGTGATACAGAAGAATACGCTGGCCCGGGCTCTGGAAAGCTTGGCCGGGGATTCTGAACTCAGCCTCTCGGCCGCCGATCAAGACCGCCTGGCCGCCCTGCTTCACGACGGTCGGACCGGGGCATTCCTGGAATTTCCCGGAGGCCTCCGGGCAGTCCGGCACCGGCGCAGGATCATTTTCACTCGCGGTTCCGCCGCACCGGTTCATTACCATTTGATTCCCGGCCGGGATCGGGAACTGCCGGAATTGGCCGTCCGCGCCGTCTGGCAGGAAACGCCCGCGCCGCCCTGGAAGTCCGGCCAGGGGTCCAGCGCCGACCTGGCCCTGGAGTCCCCGGCCGATCCGTTGATTCTGCGCCGCGCCCGGGAAGGCGACCGCTTCTTTCCCCTGGGGTCCCCCGGGGAAAAGCGGCTGTTCCGCTTCCTGACCGACCGGGGAGTGTCCCGCGAAGACAAGCGCGCCACCCTGGTCCTGGAGCGGCACGGAATCATCCTCTGGGTGGTAGGACACCGCCTGTCCGAATTTGCCCGCGTCCGGGACATTTCCGAAGGAAACTGGCGTATAACCCTGATTCCTTCCCACGACAGCCATCTGACAGAAAGCCGTATATAGAACATGCCAGAAAATAATAATCGCAAGGGACCCGGACGCCGGCCCAACCCTGACGACAAATTCGAGTGGAAGCGGGCCACCAAGACGGTATCCTTCTGGATCCTGATCTTCGTCGCCTCCATCGTGATCGCTCAGGCGTTCAATTTCGGCGAGACCAAGGAAATCCCGGTCCCTTTCACGCAGTTCAAGGAGATGCTGGCGGAAGGACGGATTGACACCACCTACACCAGCTACGTCAGCGATGCGGAATTCCACGGCCAGGGCACCGTCGAGACCCGTGAGGGGAAGATGGAGAAGGTCCGCTTCTTCACCATTCTGCCGCCCAACGAACCCGACAAGGAAACCCGCGCCTACTGGGATGAACTGGGCCTCAGGTACGAGTTCCGGGAAAAGGCCACCAACATCCTGGGCTACTTCTTCACCGCCATCTTTCCCTGGATCATCCTGATCGGCCTGTGGATCTTCTTCATGCGCCGGTTGCAGGGAGGGGGAGCCCGGGGAGTGTTCTCCTTCGGCAAGAGCAAGGCCAAGCTGCTGACGGAGAACCACCCCAAGGTCACCTTCGCCGACGTGGCCGGAGCCGACGAGGCCAAGGAAGAGCTGCAGGAGATCATCGAATTCCTGCGCGACCCCAAGAAGTTTCAGAAGCTGGGCGGGCGCATCCCCCGCGGGGCGCTGCTGCTGGGGCCTCCCGGCACCGGCAAGACCCTGCTGGCCAAGGCCGTGGCGGGGGAAGCCGGCGTGCCCTTCTTCTCCATGTCCGGCGCCGACTTCGTGGAAATGTTCGTCGGCGTGGGCGCCTCCCGAGTGCGCGACCTGTTCGAGACCGGCAAGAAAAACGCCCCCTGCATCATCTTCATTGACGAGATTGACGCCGTGGGACGCCACCGCGGCGCCGGCCTGGGCGGCGGCCACGACGAGCGCGAGCAGACCCTGAACCAGCTCCTGGTAGAGATGGACGGGTTCGATTCCAACGAAGGCGTCATCCTGATCGCCGCCACCAACCGTCCCGACGTGCTGGACCCGGCCCTGCTGCGCCCCGGCCGCTTCGACCGCCAGATCGTGGTGGACCGGCCCGACGTACGCGGCCGCGAAGGCATCCTGAAGGTCCACACCCGGCGCATCCCCCTGGGGGACGATGTGGATCTGCGCACCCTGGCCAAGGGCACTCCCGGACTGGCCGGGGCGGAACTGGCCAACCTGGTCAATGAGGCTGCCCTGGTCGCCGCCAAGCGCAATGCCGACAAGGTGGCCATGGACGACCTGGAGGACGCCAAGGACAAGGTCATGATGGGGGCCGAGCGCAAGAGCATGCTGATCAGCGGGGACGAAAAGCGCACCACCGCCTACCATGAAGCCGGCCATGTGCTGGTGTCCAAGCTGGTCCCCGGCGCCGACCCGGTGCACAAGGTGACCATCATCCCCCGCGGGCGGGCCCTGGGTCTGACCCACTACCTGCCCATTGACGAGAAGCACAACTATTCCCGCGACTACCTGCGCGCCATCCTGACCCACCTGCTGGGCGGCCGCGCGGCGGAAAAGCTGGTCTTCGATCAGTTGACCACCGGCGCCGGCAACGACATTGAACGAGCCACCGAAATCGCCCGCAAGATGGTCTGCGAATGGGGCATGTCCGACAAACTGGGGCCGCTGACCTTCGGCAAAAAGGAGGAGGAAATCTTCCTGGGCCGAGAAATCGCCAAACACCGCGATTACAGCGAGCAGACGGCCATCGAGATTGACAGGGAAGTCCGCGAGATCGTCACCGAGGCGGCCGGCCGGGCCGAGAAGATCCTGGGCGAGAACGTTGACAAGCTCCACCTGCTGGCGGAAGCCCTGCTGGAGCGGGAAATTCTGGACGGCGACGAAATTGACCGGGTGCTGGCCGGCGAAACCCTGGAACAGCCCCGCTCGCGCCGGGAAGAGCTTCCCGCGGCGGCGCGCCAGGGCGCCAATCTCTCCGGGGTTCGCGTCAAGCGGCGGCCCACCGGCGGAGAAGAACCGGAACCATCTCCCTCTTCTGCCTGACATTACCGGAACATTCACCAACGGATTCTATGGCTGACGAACACCCCCCCATCTCCGACGACGAGGAGCTCCGGCAGTCCATCCGCCGGGAAATCGAAGAACGGGACCGGCAGCGCCACGAACAGAACGAAAAGCGGGAATCGGTCCGCTCGGCCAACGCCGAAGCCGAAAAGCGGCGGCGCATCTACCAGGAGGAGCTGCGCCGCTACTACCAGGATAAGCCCGGATACCGGGAAGTCATCCGCGACGACGGCGAAGTGGACTGGGTACCGGAAGCGGAAGTCCGCCACAACGCCGCCCTGTTCGATGAGGTCCTGGAAGATCCTGACGTGGCCCGCAAGAAAATGCGCTACGTCCTCCTGGCGTCTGCCGGGGTGCTGGCGATCCTGGCCGCCGTGATTTTCGCCTTCTTAAGCGAAGGCAGCGGCAACATCCAGGTGATCACCAATGTCCCCGGCGCCCAGATCATCATTGACGGCCAGCCTCGCGACCTGCTGACTGACGCCGTCATCGAGGAAGAACCGGCGGGCGAGCATTATGTCACCGTGGCTCTGGAAGGATACCGCATTCAGGGCCAGCCGGTCCGCCGCGTGGACCTGAAAGGGGGCAAAACCGAAGTCCTCCACTTCAATCTCGCCCCAGCCCCGGCCGATTCCATCGTCGGCCGGTAGGAAATAACGGAATTACCCCTGCCATGTCATTCGACCGCGAGCGCATTAAAACCGCTGTCCGCGAACTGCTTCTGGCCATCGGGGAAGATCCCGACCGGGAGGGTCTGGAGCGCACTCCGGAGAGAGTCGCCGAAACCTTCCAGGAGATCTTCGCCGGGGTGGGCGTGGAAGTGGAACCGGAAATCGCCGTGTTCACCACCGAGAACCAGGACGAGATGATCCTCATGCGGGACATCCCCTTCTATTCCATGTGTGAACACCACCTGCTGCCCTTCTGGGGAACCGTCTCCATCGCCTACATCCCGGATAACAACCGCATCACCGGATTCTCCTCCCTGGGCCGCGTCGTCGAACTGAGTGCCCGCCGGCCGCAGTTGCAGGAGCGCATGACCACGGATATTGCGGAGATGCTCATGCGAGTGCTGAAGCCCCTGGGGGTATTCGTGATCATCAAGGCGCAGCACCTGTGCACCTCCATGCGCGGCGTGAAAAAGGCCGGAGCCCTGACCGTGACCTCGAGTATGAGGGGCATCATGCGCAAGGAAGCCACCCGGCTGGAGGCCCTGATGCTCATGGACGGCAAAGAACCGTTCTGATCCCGCGAGCCGCCTTCTCCGTCCCCCCGACTCACTGCATACCTGAGCGAGTTCTACCGGTGAATCCGGGGTGTTTCATCATTCACTGCGGAACCCTTGATGTCCGACCTTTGGTTGTTACTTTCCGGCGACGTGCCGGGGGGATTCGCCCTGCTGCTGGTGGCGGTGGCGGCGTACCTGGCCGTCCTGGAATTCGTATATCGTGCCGGGGAAACCCTGCCCCGGGCCCGGTACCGCAAGTGGCGGTGGCGCGGCCCCGTGGTGCTGACCCTGCTCTACGTCCTGGTTTGGATTCAGTCCCCGCCCAAGCTGGATCCGCTGCGCTTGGCGGTCATCCCCGAGGAGAAAACCGCGGCCTCATCCTGGCAGGCTTACGCCGCCTCGGACCTGGCCGCCCGGCGGCTGGCGCGCACCCTGCCCCAAGCCGTGGTCAATCCCTGGGCCTGCCCGGGCGAATATCCCCAACCGACGGCAGAAGCGCTGGCCCGCGCCGGATACCGGGTGTACCGCGTCGCGGCTCCGAAGCAGGGAAACCCTTCAACTCTTACCGTCACCGGACCAAAGGGGAAGCAGCAGACCCTCTCCGAACCGTCCGGTGATCTTTCCGCTCTCGGCGCCCGGCTGGGGGAATGGATCCTCGATGACCTGGGCAAGAGAGCCGGCCTGGCTCCCGCCTTCCCCCGGGACCTCCCTCCACCAACGCTGGAAGATTATTACCGGGGCGCCTACCTGGTGCACACCGGCCGCATGGATTCCGCCCTGGCGTACCTGAGCGCCGCCCTGTTGGCCGTCCCGGACTTTACCCCGGCCCAGATCCTGACCGCCCGCTACCTGGAACTCCGGATCCAATACGGCCAAGCCGAACCCGTTCTGCGGGAAGCTGCGCGCCGGGATACCGGATCGGTCGAAGCCCTGCTGGCGCTGGGGGAATACTACCTGCGCGGCAACCAGTGGGAACTGGGTGAGGCCGCGTTGAAGGTTGCGCTGGCGAAGGATCCGCAACTGGCGCGCGCCCAGGAAGGGTTGGCCCGGCTCTCCCCTGAGCGGCTGCAGGACCTGCGCCTGGACAACCCGGGGAAACTGCTGATGGAAGCGGTGCGCCTGGATCCCGCCTTTGAGTTGGCCCGCATCCAGTTGGCCCACCTTATGGCGGGCAGCGGGGCCACCGGCGAAGCTGTCCGGGTGCTGCGCGATGGGCTGGCCATCAATCCGGCTTCCGCTGACCTCCGACTGAAACTGGCGGCGGTGGAGATCGTTTCCGGCCATGCCCAAGCCGCCCGGGAACTGTACGAAAGCTTCCTGCAGGATAATCCGCAGGACGCCATCGCCATCTTCAACCTGGGCGTACTGGATTACCGCGCCAAGCTGTACGACCAGGCCATTGACCGCTTTCGCACCGTGCAGGGGCTGAACGGCCCGGTGGATTGCCTCTATTACCTGGGGCTGATCTACCAGGCCAAGGGAGACCGGTCCCGGGCCAAGTTCTTCTTCCGGCAACGCTGGGAAAAACGCCAGGGAGACAATGACGCCTTCGGCCGCAAAGCACTGGAAATCGCCAATGCCCTGGAGTCCCGACCCGGAGGATGATCCCGTGAAGAGCGCCAATACCCGCCGGATCTTCCCGCGCCACGCCCGCGATCTGGCCGCCGAACTGGAGGCCGTGGGCTGCCATCCCCAAGCCATTCCCGGCCTTCTGCTGAAAGGGGAGATGGCCCTGTTCAAGCTGTCCGGGCTGAGCGCGGCCGAAGCGCATCTCCTCAAGCAGGCCGCCTTGAGCCTGGGGGGCGACGCGGCGGTCCACTACGGACTGATCACCGGGGAGAGGGATCACAGCGACGCCCTCCTGATGCTGTCGCTGGACCGTTTGGAATCCCTGCGCCCCAAGCTTGAAGGGCTGCCCTTCCGGCTGCCGGAACTGAGCCTGGAGATCGAACAGGCGTTGCGCGACGCCGCACCCGGGCGCCGCGCCTTCCGCGTGGGCGACCGCCTCTACCGGAGGGAAGGACGCCCCTACATCATGGGCATCCTGAACGTCACGCCCGATTCCTTCTCCGATGGAGGCAAATTCCAGGAGACCAGCGCCGCCCTAGACCAGGCCCGCCGCATGGTCGAAGAGGGGGCCGACTTCATTGACGTCGGCGGGGAGTCCACCCGGCCGGGGGCCGACCCCGTCAGCGCTGAGGAGGAATGGAACCGGGTCAAGGACGTGGTACGCCAGATCGCGGCGGAACTGCCGATCCCCCTGTCCATTGATACTACCAAGGCTTCCGTGGCCCGCCGGGCGCTGGACGCCGGGGCCCGCATCATCAATGACATTTCCGCCCTGCGCAGCGACCCGGAAATGCTGGAAGTGGCCTTGGACGGCGACGCCACCCTGGTGCTGATGCACATGCAGGGCGAGCCTCGCACCATGCAGGCCAACCCCGCCTACCGCGACCTGATGCTGGAGATTCACGCCTTCCTGGCCGAGCGGGTGGAGGCGGCCTATTCCGCCGGCGTGGTGCCCGACCGGCTGATCGTGGACCCCGGCATCGGCTTCGGCAAGCGGCCGGGGGATAACTTTGAGATTCTCGGCCGCCTGGGCGAACTGGCCGACCTGGGCCCGATCCTGGTGGGCCCCTCGCGCAAAAGCTTCGTCGGCCGGGCGTTGAATCTGCTCCCGGAAGAGAGGCTTCTGGGCACCGCCGCCGCCGCCGCCGTAGCGACCGTCCAGGGAGCCGACATCCTGCGGGTACACGACGTAAAATCCATATTTCAAGCAGCCGAAATTGCCCATCAATGCCTGACTCGAGCCGAACCCAGAGAGCCCGAAAGCCGGACGTGACCGCGGGTTCGGAGGTCCGTTTTCGGCGGTTGACCCCGAGGGACGCCGCCGAACTTTCGTACCTCGAACTGGATATTTTCAAGGCGCCCTGGAGCGAGCAGGGTCTGCGCGATTGCCTGGAACTGACCAGCGTGGAAGGCGAAGCCGCACTGGTGGAAGGCCATATCGCCGGTTACCTGATCGTTCAGAGCGTGGTGGATGAGGCCCACATCCTGAACCTGGCGGTGCACCAGCCGCACCGCGGCAAGGGCCTGTCCCGACGGCTCATGGAGCGCTTCTTTCAGCGGGCCATCCCCCGCGGGATCACCAGTTTCTACCTGGAAGTGCGGGCCGGAAACCGCGTCGCCCAGAAGCTCTACTTCAGCCTGGGCTTCGCCCCGGTATACGTGCGCCGCAACTATTATCCCGACGGCGAAGACGCCCTGATACTGGTGAAAAAGCTGTGATCAGATCATCGAACTAATCATTCAGCCCGGTTGAAACGTAACACTGTAGAAGCGAATGGCCTGGTTTCAGAAGACCAAGAAGGGCCTGGCGCCCAAAGAAAAGGCGGAAGTCCCGGACGGACTCTGGCTTAAATGCGAAAACTGCAACGAAATCATCTTCCGCAAGGAATTGCAGAAGAACCGGTTCGTCTGCCAAAAGTGCCGCTTCCACTTCCGCATCGGGAGCCGCGATTACATCGAACTGCTGCTGGACGAGGGATCATTCCGCGAATTCAACGTTGACCTGATCTCCGTGGACCCGCTGAAGTTCAAGGACACCAAGCGGTACACCGACCGCCTGCAGGCGGCGGTGAAGAAAACCGGCATCAACGAAGCCATCCGCACCGGGATTGGCACGGTGGACGGCCGCAAGATCGTCTTCGGGGTGATGGACTTCGAATTCTTCGGCGGGAGCGTGGGATCGGTGGTGGGGGAAAAGATCGTGCGGGCCGTGGAACGGGCCCGGGAACAGAAATATCCCCTGGTGCTGGTCAGCGCCTCCGGCGGCATGCGCATGCAGGAAGGCATGTTCAGCCTGATGCAGATGGCCAAGACGGCCTGCGCCTTAAGCGAGTACGCCAAAGAGAAGCTGCCTTTCATCTCCATCCTGACCCACCCCACCACGGGGGGGACCACGGCCAGCTTCTCCATGCTGGGGGACGTGATCATCGCCGAGCCGGGTGCGCTGATAGGTTTTGCCGGTCCGCGCGTCATCAAGCAGACCATCGGTCAGGACCTTCCCCCCGGCTTTCAGCGTTCCGAATTCCTGCTCCAGCACGGGTTCCTGGACATGATCGTCGATCGTTCCCGGCTGAAGGATACCGTAAGCTTGATGCTAAAACATTTGTGTGACTGACATTCCTGGTGAACACTGGATTTGCGTCAGATGGGATAGTATGAGGGTATTGATTTGCAATGACGATGGTATTTACGCTCCGGGACTGGCTGCCCTGGTGGAGGAGGTGAAGAAGATCGCCGACGTCACCGTGGTAGCCCCGGAATTCGAACAATCCGCCAAGGGGCATGCCATCACCATCTCCGATCCCTTGCGGGCCAAGGAATACTTCAAGGATCTGGAATTCTTCGGCTGGGCCGTCAGCGGCACACCGGCCGATTGCGTCAAGATCGCCATCAGCGCCCTGATGGACCGCCGTCCCGACCTGGTTATTTCCGGGATCAACGAGGGGTCCAATACCGGCATCAACATCATCTACTCCGGCACGGTGTCGGCGGCCACCGAAGGGCGGATCAACGGGATCCCCTCCTTTGCTGTATCGCTGACCTCCTACACTTACAAGGACTTCGGCCCCTCGGCGCGGTTTGCCGCGCGCCTGGCGGAAAAGTACCTTTCGATTGATCTGCCGCCCGGGATCTTCTTCAACGTCAACGTGCCGGCGATGCCCGAAGAGCAGATCAAGGGAGTCAAGATGACCCGGCAGGGGCGGGCCATCTACGAAGAGATCTTCCATCGCCGCTTCGATCCCAAGGGGCGGGCGTACTTCTGGATGGACGGCGAACGGGTGGCCGAGGAGGACGATCCCAATATTGACGAGCAGGCGATACGGGCCGGGTACATCTCCATCACCCCTATCCACTACGACCTGACCCATTACCCGACCCTGGAACAGTTAGGGTTAAAAATCGGAAAATTACTGTAGGCTCTATGGAGACGGCGGAAAGCATCATCATCCTGGATTTTGGATCTCAGACCACGCAGTTGATCGCCCGGCGGGTGCGCGAACTGGGGGTGTTCAGCGAGATCTGGACGCCGGACAGCCCGGCGGACAAGATCCGGTGCCGCGCCCCCCAGGGGTTGATCCTTTCCGGCGGGCCGGCCTCGGTGTACAGCCCCGGCGCACCCCAACCCGACCCGGAAATTTTCCACTTGGGCCTCCCCATCCTGGGCATCTGCTACGGCCTGCAACTGCTGGCCCACCTGCAGCAGGGGCGGGTCAGCCCGGCGGAACGCCGCGAGTACGGCCGCGCGGAGATCACCCTGGTGCGGGACAGCGATCTCTTCGCCGGCCTGGAACCGGCCCAGGTGGTGTGGATGAGCCACGGCGACCGCCTGCTGGAGCTGCCTCCGGGGTTTGATACCGTGGCGGTCACGGATAACTCCCCCTACGCTGCGGTGGAAAACCGGGACACCCGCCAGTACGGCGTGCAGTTTCACCCGGAAGTGTCGCACACCGTCCACGGCCGGGAGATCCTGCACAACTTCCTGCGCCGCATCTGCGGCTGCCGGGAACAGTGGAACGCCCGCAGCTTCATCGAACGCAGCGTGCGGGACATCCGCGACCAGGTGGGGGACGGCCAGGTGATTTGCGCCCTGTCCGGCGGGGTGGATTCCTCCGTCACGGCGCTGCTGCTGCACCAGGCCATCGCCGAACACCTGCACTGCGTACTGGTGGATAACGGCCTGCTGCGCCTGGGCGAACGGGAACAGGTGCAAGCCGTGTTTCAGGGGCAGTTCCACGTGGACCTGCGCGTGGCCCACGCCCGCGACCGCTTCCTGCATGCCCTGGCTGGGGTGGAAGACCCGGAAGCCAAGCGCAAGATCATCGGGCGGGAGTTCATCGCCGTGTTCGAGGAGGAGGCGCGCAAGATCGGCCGGGTGGACTTTCTGGCCCAGGGGACGCTCTACCCCGACCTGATCGAGAGCCGGTCGGCTTGGGGAGGGCCGTCGGCCACCATCAAGAGCCATCACAATGTCGGCGGCCTGCCGGAGAAAATGCACCTGAAGCTCATCGAACCCTTGAAGGAGCTGTTCAAGGACGAGGTGCGGGCGGTGGGCCGTGAGCTGGGACTGTCCCCCGAGCTGGTGACGCGCCACCCCTTCCCCGGACCGGGGCTGGCGGTGCGCATTCTGGGGGAAGTCACCGCCGAGCGGCTGGACCTGGTCCAGCGCGCCGATCACATATTCATCGAAGAGCTGCGTAAGGCCGGGTGGTACGACAAGACCTCCCAGGCCCTGGTGGTGCTTCTGCCGGTCAAGTCCGTGGGGGTCATGGGGGACGAGCGGACTTACGAGCAGGTGGCGGCCCTGCGCGCGGTGGATTCCTTCGACTGGATGACAGCCGACTTCACCCCATTCCCCTGGGAACTGCTGGGGAAGGTGGCCAACCGCATCATCAACGAAGTTCGGGGCATCAACCGGGTGGTGTACGACGTTTCGTCCAAGCCCCCGGCCACGGTGGAGTGGGAGTAACGGCGGATCCGGCCTGGCCGCCGTCGAACGGGAATTCCAGGCCCATTGATAGCTCACAAGCAGAAGGGGGAATACATCCATGTGTGGAATCATCGGATATATCGGCAAACGGGAAATCGTGCCCGTGTTGCTTTCGGGATTGAAGCGGATGGAATATCGCGGGTACGACTCCGCCGGATTGGCGGTGTTGAACGGCGAAGGCATCCAGATTGCCAAGGAAGTGGGAAAAATCGTCCAGCTCGAGAAGTCGCTGAACGGCAATTCGCTTAGCGGCATGGTCGGCATCGGCCATACCCGCTGGGCCACGCACGGGGTGCCAAACACGACCAACGCCCATCCGCATATTGATTCACATGGGCACATCGCGCTCATTCATAATGGCATTATTGAGAATTACATCGCTCTGCGCCATCGGCTGGAAGCCCGAGGGCACAAGTTCCGCACCGAGACGGACACCGAGACCCTGGCCCACCTGATCGAGGACGCCTACCAGGGGGACATCCTGGAGGCGGTCCAGGTGGCCCTGGCCCAGGTCAAGGGAACGTACGGCCTGGCGGTCATCTGCGATAAGGAGCCCGACCGCATCGTGGCGGCGCGCATGGGCAGCCCGCTGATCATCGGGGTGGGGGACAACGAGAATTTCGTCGCCTCCGACCTGGCGGCCATCGTGCCCTACACCCGCAACGCCATTTATCTGGATGACGGGGAAGTGGCCCTGATCAGGCAACACGAGGTCCAGCACTTCACCCTGACCAACCGGGCGGTGATGAAGAAGATCGAGGCCGTGACCCTGGACCTGGAGGCCATCGAGAAGGGCGGCTACGATCACTTCATGCTGAAGGAGATCATGGAGCAGCCGCGCACCCTGGAAGATTCCATGCGCGGCCGTCTGCTGGAAGAGGAAGGCATCGCCAAGCTGGGCGGCATCAGCCAGTACATTGACCAGTTGGCCAACGCCCGGCGCATCATCATCGTGGCCTGCGGCACCTCCTGGCATTCCGCCCTGATCGGCGAGTACATGATTGAGGAGTTCGCCCGCATTCCGGTGGAAGTGGAGTACGCATCCGAATTCCGCTACCGCGACCCCATCATCGAAGACGGCACCTTCGTCATCGCCATCAGCCAGTCGGGGGAGACCGCCGACACCCTGGCCGCCTTGAAGGAAGCCAAACGCAAGGGGGCCGTAACCCTGGGCATCTGTAACGTGGTGGGGTCGAGCATCGCCCGCGAAACCGACGCCGGCATCTACCTGCACGCCGGCCCGGAAATCGGCGTGGCTTCCACCAAGGCCTTCACCTCCCAGGTGACCGTCCTGGCCCTCCTCGCCATGCTGTTGGGGCGCAAGAAGAGCATCTCCTCGGCCCAGGGGCGCTGGATGGTGCGGGAAATGAAGAAGCTGCCCGGCCTGGTCAACGAGATCCTGCAGAACGTCGAACCCATCGCCCAACTGGCGGAGAAGTTCAAGGATCACCCCAACTTCCTCTACCTGGGACGGGGGTACAACTTCCCCATAGCCCTGGAAGGCGCGCTGAAGCTGAAGGAGATCAGCTACATCCACGCCGAAGGCTACCCCGCGGCGGAAATGAAGCACGGCCCCATCGCCCTGATTGACAAGGATATGCCCGTGGTCTTCATTGCCACCCAGGACGGCACGTATGAGAAGGTGCTGTCCAATATCGAGGAGGTCAAGGCGCGGCAGGGCATCGTCATCGCCGTCTGCACCAAGGGCGACCGGGACATGGGCGATAAAGCCGATTACACTATCGAAATTCCCCGCACCATGAATTTCCTGATGCCCATATTGTCGGTGATTCCCCTGCAGTTACTGGCGTATTACATCGCCGTGCTGCGCGGGTGCAATGTGGACCAGCCGCGCAATCTGGCCAAAAGCGTAACCGTGGAGTGACCGTGGTGGGGAAAGTGCCGCTCATCTTCCTGTTCCTTCTGCTGGCCGCGGCGATCCCCCCGGTCCACGGGCAGAGCCCGGAACTGACTGACGCCGAGCACTGGCAATCGGCAGTGGAAGGCTACGCCCAGAGGGACTACGGCGCTGCCGGGCAGCACGCCCAGCGGGTCATCCGCCGAGGGAATTCGACCTACGAAAGCGCCGCCTGGCTGCTGCTGGCCCGCAGCGAACTGCGCATGGATCGCCTCCCCTCAGCGCAGGAGGCGGCCGAGCGACTCATCTCTCTTTACCCGCACGGCCGCTACGCTTCCCACGCACATTATGTGCTGGCCGAAGTTGCCTTCCGGCAGGAACGCTTCTTCGATTGCGCCCTGCAACTCCTGGACGCCGCCCAGACCACCGATGATGAACCGCTGCACCTCCTGGCCCGGGAAAAGCTCGAGCGCCTGTATGAGCTGTACCTGAGCGACGAACAGCAGGGGCGGTTCCTGGCGTGGGTGGATCATCCGGAGATCATGGCCGAGCTGACCGCGGTGCGCCAGGGCTACCGGCTCCCGCTGAAAGTCGGCGTGGTGGTGCAGCTTTCCGGCCCGTATGGGGAGGAAGGCCAGGGGCTCCTGGCGGGCATCGAGCACGCTGTGGCCGAGGCGATGCGCCGTTCGCGGCTGGCCGTGGAGCTGATTTCCCGCGACAGCGAGGGCAACGTGGTCGAAGCGGTCCGGGCGGCCCATTCGCTGATTACCGAAGAAGGGGTCATCGCCTTGATCGGCGATCTGGCCGGACAGACCAGCGCCGCGGTGGCGGCGGTGGCCGCCGAGCGCGGTGTGCCGCTGATCATTCCCGCCAGCGCCGATGTAGGCCTGAGTGAAATTGGAGACAACGTCTTCCAGTTGATGGCCGATTACCGCCGTGAAGGGGAAATCGCCGCCGCCTACGCCTGGGAGACCATGGGCGCTCGGCGCGTGGCCATCCTGGCCCCCGACAGCGAGGAAGGTGTCCAGCGGGTGGAGGGCTTCCGCTCCGAATTCGAAGCTCGCGGCGGCCGCGTAACCCAGGCGCAGTGGTACTACCCGGAAACCATGGATTTCCGCCCCCAGTTGGAAGCCATTGACCGGGAAGCCCTGGCTCTGCGGGAACCGGAGCCTGATACGCTGCAGGTGGCGGCAGAACCTCAAATGGAATCCGTAGCGGAGGTGGACAGCCTGATGCTGGAGGGTGATTCCACCGCGGTGGTCTACCGGTACGGCCCCGGGCTGGAGTACCTGGACGCGCTGTATGTCCCCGTGCAGGGCGAGGAAATGGCTCTCCTGGCGCCGCAGATCGCCGCCGTCAGCCCCTATGCCCGGCTGATCGGCAGCGCCACCTGCCTCGACCTGGTGCGGCGGGAATCCAACCGGCGCTACACCGAAGGCATGGTGTTCCCCGCGCACTTCGCTTCCGCCACGCAACCCGCGGTGGAAGGCGACTTTGAAGACCTGTACCGGGAGCGGACCGGATTCCCACCCGACCGCTGGAACGTGCTGGGCTGGGACGCCTTCAATTTCCTGGCCCCGGCCCTGAAGCGCGACGGAAAGTTGAGCCCCGCCCTCGTGGCGCGGCGCCTGGCCGGGACCGGGGTCTACCGGGGAGCCCGCATGGAAATGCATTTCCCCGCCGGATCCCGGGTCAACCATGCCCTGTACATCCTGCGCTACGCCGGTGACAGCCTGGAGATGCTCTGGCACCCCCGGCAGGTAATCGAGAATGACGCGCCATGACGGCGGAAGATAAAGAGAAGACACTGCGCGCCTACCTGCGGGAGTTGGGATCCCTGGCGGTGGCCTATTCCGGCGGGGTGGATTCAACCTACCTCCTGGCTCTCGCCGCCCAGGAACTGGGCGACGCGGCCCTGGCGGTCACGGCTACCTCCAGCACCTATCCCGAGCGCGAGCGCCGCAGGTCCGAAGAGGTCGCGGCAATGATCGGCGCCCGGCAGGCGTTCATCGTGTCGGAAGAGACGGACATCCCGGAATTCCGCACCAATCCGCCGGACCGCTGCTATTACTGCAAGCGGGAGCTGTTCCGGAAAGTGGCCCGGCTGGCGGCGGAACAGGGCCTGCGCCACTGCGCGGATGGTTCCAACGTGGACGACCTGAAGGATCACCGCCCCGGGCAGCGAGCCTTGAGGGAACTGGCGGTGCTGAGCCCGCTGCGGGAATGCGGCTTCACCAAGGCGGACATCCGCGAAAGGTCCCGCGCCCTGGGTCTGCCCACCTGGAATCAACCCGCTTTCGCCTGCCTGTCGTCGCGCTTCCCCTACGGCACGGCCATCACTCTGGAAGCGCTGGCGAAGCTGGACCGGGCCGAAAGCGCCTTGTATGATTTAGGTTTCCGGATCGTCCGGGTGCGGCACCATGGCGACACGGCCCGCCTGGAGGTGGGGGAAGAGGAAATTTCCCGGCTGCTGGACGCCGATCTTCGCCGCCAGGTGGCGGAAGCCGTCCGGCAGGCCGGTTACGTTTACGTGGCTTTGGACCTGCAGGGCTACCGCACCGGCAGCATGAACGAGGTTCTGGGGGTGACGCAGCAGGGCGGCGATGAATCCTGAGCCCGGCGGCCCCGTCACGCACCTGCGCTATGACGGGGTGGCGCCTCCCAACCTGGTGGCGGCGGTCACTCTGAAGAGCTTCCACCAGCGCCACGGGGATTCCGGCCTGCGCCCGCACTTGGCGCAGATCCTGGATTTCCCCGCCGTGGCCTCCGTGCGGCAGGTGCATAGCGCGGACGTCGTGGTCGCCCGGTCGGCCGGACAACAATCCGCCGCCGACGGCTTGGCCACGGATCAACCCGGGCTGCTGCTGACGGTGGTAACGGCCGACTGCCTGCCGTTGTTTCTTTGGAGCCTGGACGGCGCCTGCATCGCCCTGCTTCACGCCGGGTGGCGGGGTAGCGCGGCGGGCATCGCCCGCCGGGGTGTGGAATTGCTGGTGGCGCGGTTCGGGGCGGATCCCGGGCGGCTGGGGGCGCTGCTGGGGCCGTCCATCTGTCCGGCCTGTTATGAAGTCGGGCCTGAAGTCGCCGCGGCATTTCACCCGGAAGACAGCCGGCCGGGCCGGGGGGACCGCCGCCATCTCGATCTGCGGGCCGCCAACCGCAGGCGGTTGCTGGAAGCGGGAGTGCTGGAGAAGAACATCGTGGCGGATGACCTCTGCACCCGGTGCCGCTCGGATCTGCTCTGCAGTTACCGCGCCGCAGGTCCCGATTGCGGGCGCCTGGTCGCCGCGCTGGGCCTTCGAAGGCCCTCGTTTTTTATGGGATACACGGAATAATCCATGGATTTGCTGTCCGCTCTCCTTCTGGGCCTGGTGCAGGGATTGACTGAATTCCTGCCGATTTCCAGTTCCGGACACCTGGTGTTGACGCAGTCGCTCCTGGGATTCGAAGGCCCCAACGTGTTCTTTGATGTCATGCTGCACCTGGGCACGCTGCTGGCCGTGGTCATCTTTTTCCGGCGCGATATCGCCGATATTTTCTTTTCCGTCTTTTCTTCCCGCAGCCGGGCCCGGGGGTGGAACTGGATCATGGCCATCGTGGTCGGCTCCATACCCACGGCGGTGATTGGGCTGGTTTTCCAGGAGCAGTTCAAGGCGTTGTTCGGCCAGCCGCGGGTCGTAGCCTTCATGCTCTGGGCCACAGCCCTCCTGCTGATCCTGGCGGATCGGGCTCGCGTCGCCCGCACCAGTGACGGCCGGGTCGGTCCCTGGCAGGCGCTGATGGTGGGGACGGCCCAGGGTCTGGCCATTATTCCCGGCATTTCCCGCTCCGGGTCCACCATCTGTTTCGGCCTGTTCAGCGGCATGGATCCCAAGGTGGCGGCGCGTTTCTCTTTTCTCCTGTCCATTCCCGCCATCATCGGCGCCTCGGTGCTGGAACTCCGGGATGCCTCCATTCCCGCAGGCCAGCACGTCGAATACGCCGGCGGCGTGATCATGGCCTTTCTGTCCGGGTACGTGGCCATCGGGTGGCTGCTGAAGCTGCTGGTGCAGCGCGAATTGTGGAAATTCTCCGTGTACCTGTTCATCGTTGGATTGATCGGCATCATCCTGACTTGATTTCATGAAACATGGCGCCATGCCCAAGCCGCTCATCGGCCTCAGTTGCGAATTGAAACCCCCGGACCGGGCGCGCGATTTCTCTTCCGGCAAGGAGATCGTGGTGCTGAACCGGGAGTATCCTCAGGCGGTGGAACGCGCCGGGGGCAACCCCTGGGTCATCCCGGTACTGGACAATCCCGGCCTGCTGCGAGAGACCGTGCTGCGACTCGACGGGCTGATCCTCTCCGGCGGCGACCATGTGGCGGTGGCCGGCAGCGAATGGCGCCGGAGCGACACGATCTGCCGCAAGCGCACCGCTCACGAACAGGCGCTGCTCCAGGCCGCCCTGGACGCCGGGCTGCCGGTCTTGGGCATCTGCCGGGGGATGCAGCAGATCAACGCCTTCTTTGGCGGCACCCTGTGGCAGGACCTGCGCGCCTGGAAGCCGGAAGCCGCCAGCCACCGCAAGGGCAAGCGCGGCCTGCGTTACCGTCACCGCATCGTCCTGGAAGAGGGGGCGGAGATCACCGCCTGGCTGGGGACGGAAACCCTGGAGGTCAACAGCGCGCACCTGCAGGGGGTGCGGGAGTTGGGAACCGGCCTGCGAGTCGTGGCCCGCGCCGAGGACGGGGTCATCGAAGCCCTGGAAGCGCCGGGGACCGCCGCCCTGTGGGGGGTGCAATGGCATCCCGAGCGGCTGGGGGACCACCCTGCCGGCGGGGAATTGCTGCAACAGTTTATCGCCCGGTGCGCCGGCCGGCACGTCCGCATGACAGGGGACCTGAAAGTTGGCTGATTACGGGAATATCATCACCGCCGGCCAGTTGCTCCGCGACCTGGAGCGGGGCCGGGTCGAACCCTGCTACTTCTTCTTCGGACCGGAGGACGTCCTGGTGGACCGGGCTCTGGCCCGGCTGAAGCAGGCGGCGCTGGACCCGGCCGCGGCCGATTTCAACTGGGACGTGTTCCGCGCCGACGATGACGAGGTCAATTGGGTGGCGTTCTCCGACGCCCTGAACTCGCTCCCCTTGATGGCCGCGCGGCGGGTGGTGGTGCTGAAGCGGGCCGGGAAGGCGGGCCAGGTGAAGTCGGTCGCCGGGTTGATCGAGCGGGCGGTGGAGAGTCCCTCCCCCGACCGTATCCTGGTATTGATAGACCCGGACCTGGATCTGAAGAAGCCCAAGGCTTTCCATAAAAAGCTCCTGGAACGTTGCGTCGCGGTGGAATTCGCCCATCCCAAGCCGGCGGAACTGCAGCGCCACCTGCGGGATTTCGCCGTCGGCTTCGGCAAGGAGATCGAAGAGGAAGCGCTGTCGCGGATCCTGACTGACAGCAGCCCCGGCCTGCGCGACCTGCTGTCCAAACTGGAAGTTCTGGTCTTCTACGTCGGCGACAAGCCGGTGATCGAGGCGCGGGACGTGGAGGCGTGCAGCGTGTTCAGCCGGGAAGTGGAAATCTTCAAGCTGCTGGAAGCGCTGGGCCGCCGCGACCCCACCATGACGCGCCTCACCCTGGGCCAACTGCTGCAGAGGCGCGCCGATACCGGCGGGCTGATCCACCTGCTCTACCGCCAGGTGTGGGCGCTGTATCGCATGAAGTACCTCCAGGAGAAGAGCGTGCCGCCGGGCCAGTGGCAGGCGCAACTGAACCTGAAGCCGGCGTTCCTGGAGCGGCGATACCGGGAGTATCTGCCGAACTACACCCGCCGCGAATTGGGGCTTTCCCTGGAGATCCTGGCCCAGGTGGATCTGACCAGGAAAACCCTGGCGGTGGATGACCAGCAGGTGTTCTGGACCATGACCGAACGCTTGTTGAATCCCGCGGGCAGAGCTAAGCAGGAATGACCATTATGCCTGAAACCATGCCGTTAAAAGGCCTCACCGACGAGCAGTTGATCGCCCGGTTTCAAGGAGGCGACCAGGCCGCGTTCGACCAGATCGTGGAACGGTACCAGGGGCAGTTGATCAATTTCGTCGGCCGGCTCCTGAACGACCGCAACGCGGCCGAAGACATCGTCCAGGAGACTTTCCTGCGTGTGTACCGCAACAAGCACCGCTACAAGGAGATTGCCCGCTTTTCCACCTGGATCTACACCATCGCCGGCAACCTGGCCCGCACCGAGCTGCGCCGTCGCAAGATCCGGAATTTCTTCTCCATCTCCCAGCGCGGGGAGGGAGAAAAGGACTACGAAATTCCGGACACTGAGATTGACGTGGAAAAATCGGTCGAGGGGAGCCTGATCAAGGATATGATCATGCGCGAGGTGATGAATCTCCCGGTGTATTTCCGCGAGGTCATCATCCTGCGCGACATCCAGGATCTCTCCTATGAAGAGATAAGCCAGATTCTGAAGGTGCCCCTGGGGACGGTAAAGTCCCGTGTCAACCGCGGCCGCAGCCAGATACAAAAGCGGTTGAAAGGCCGGATCTGAGCCGCGGGCTAAAGGGGTTAAATAATGTCAAAAGGAGGTTGATTTTCCGCCGCAGGGAAGCTATTTTTCCTGTGCCGGAGCCGGGGGTGAAAAATCATAACTTTTTTAAAAGCGCCGGGAACCTAACGGCAGGCGGATTGTTCAAAAGTTAGAACGTCATGATGGACGTACCGCAAATCATGAAATATCTGTAAGATGCATTGAAACGATCATGCGGGAGTACGAAGGAATGATGACTATTAACTGCGAGGAACTTGAGCAGGGATTCTCCGACCTGTCCCGTGGTCAGGTGGATCCGCAGCGCCGCGCGGCGTTGGAAGAGCACCGGAGAACCTGTCCCCATTGCCGCCAGTTTTCGGCGGATACCATGGAGCTGCGCCTGGTGCTGAGCGAACTGCCCAAGCTCGAAACCTCACCCCAATTTATTTTCAATTTGAAGCGGGAAATCCACCGCATGGAAGGCGGGCAAGCGGCCCGCGGGTGGAGTTTCTCCCTGTTCCCCCATCCGCTTGCCTTGACCTCCGGATTCGCCCTGGCCATCCTGCTGGGTTACGTGTTATTCCAACCCGCCACTTCCCCCGTCATGGATCCGGCAAATATGGCCAGTGCACCTGACCTGATTCCGGAAAGCGTTGAAGCCCCCTCCGTAGCCCAGGAGCAGGTCGTGCCGCAGGTGATCACGCCACCCGCCACCCCGCAGGTAATCCGGCCCATGACCGCGGCGCCGCAGGAGCAATTCCTGTTGACCCAGGATGCCGTGGTGGATACCGCCCGGCACCGGTTGCCGGAAACCCCGGGCACAGATTCCATTCCCATCCCGGTGCAAGATGACCTGTGGCGCATGAACCAGGTATCAACCACCCCCGGCGGGCCCTGACCTGGCAAGTCCACCTTTCTAGGACCCGCCCTCGCTTCCATGTTTGGGCGGGTTTTTTATTGACTTTTGCGCATAATTGATTTATATTATTGGGTTCGGTCACGAGAACAACTTCAACCAAGGAGCAAGACAGTGGCAAAACAGCAGACTTTCGCGGATAAAATGTCCAAGGTGGCAAAGACCGCCAAGAAGTGCCCGGTATGCGACGCCCCGGTGATCTACGTGAAGACGATCCAGCCGGTGGAAAACGGATCCGGCAATTACCGCTTTCGCACCCAGATGACCGGGGTGTGCAAGTGCAACGGCCAGGAGTTCAAAATCTGAGCCCGGAAACGGGGCGCTTCATCGTCGTGGTGCTGGACAGCGTCGGCCTCGGCGCGTTGCCTGATGCGGACACTTACGGCGATGCCGGATCCCACACCCTGGGCAACCTGGCCCGGTCGGTGGGAGGTCTCGATCTCCCCAACCTGGAAGCCCTGGGCCTGGGGAAAATCGAACCGGTCCCCGGGTTGTCGCCCTCCGTCACCGCCCGGGGAGCCTACGGCCGCATGGCCGAGCAGTCCCCCGGCAAGGATTCCGTGTCCGGCCACTGGGAGCTGATGGGCTACATCTCCCGGCAGCCCCAGCCCACCTATCCCGACGGCTTCCCGGAACGGATCCTGTCCCGGCTGCGGCAGGAAACCGGTTATGATTACCTGGGCAATGTCGCCGCTTCCGGCACGGAAATCATCGCCCGGCTGGGCGAAGAGCACCTGTGCACCGGCAAACCCATTCTCTACACCTCGGCCGATTCCGTCCTCCAGATTGCCGCGCACGAAGAGCTCATCCCCCTGGAGGAGCTGTACCGCATCTGCTGCCTGGCCCGGCGCCTTATGTCCGGCCCGGACGCCGTGGGGCGCATCATCGCCCGGCCCTTTGTGGGGCAGCCGGGGAACTTCCGCCGCACCGCCAACCGCCGCGATTTTTCCCTGGAAGCGCCCACCGACACGGTCCTGGATCTCCTGAAAGCCGCCGGCTTCGAGGTGTACGGCATCGGCAAGATCGAGGATCTCTTTGCCGGGCGCGGCCTGACCCGGGCCGTGCACACTTCTTCCAACCGGGAAGGCCTGGAGGAAACCCTGAAGGCGGTACAGTCGGACGCCACCGGATTCATCTTCACCAACCTGGTGGACTTCGACATGGTGTGGGGCCACCGCAACGACGTGCAAGGGTACTACGGCGGGTTGCGGGAGGTGGATGCCTTCTTGCCGCATCTGCTGGCGGCCCTGCACGACGGTGACGTCCTGGTCCTGACCGCCGACCACGGCTGCGACCCCACCACCCCCTCGACTGACCATTCGAGGGAGTACGTGCCCCTGCTGGTCATCGGCAGCCGGATCAAGCCGGACGTGAACCTGGGCACCCGCGCCGCCTTCGCCGACCTGGGGGCCACCATCGCGGAATTCTTCGGGATCGAAGGCACGGGGGCGGGGGAAGGGTTCTTACGAGATGTCCTTCAATGAGGCAATCCATTGAAGACATCAAACAGATCATCCTGCCGATTTTGCTGAAGTACGAAACCCGCAGGGCGGGAATATTCGGCTCCGTCGCACGCGGTGACGCAGAACGCGGCAGTGACGTGGATATTCTGGTGGAGTTGGATAAAAAAATTTAGCTTATTGGACTTCATTGGAATAAAGCTCGAACTCGAAGAAGCTTTGGGGATGCCGGTTGACCTGGTAGAATATCACGTTATTAAGCCAGCAATACGCGAGAGAGTGTTACAGGTGCAGGTTGAGATCTTATTAAGAAGAACCTGTACGATCATCTCCAAGACATTCTGGAGTGCATCTCCAAAATTGAAGAATATACTACGGGCTTGAGCGAACAAGACTTCGCGAGTAATTCTGAAAAGCAGGGTGCCGTGTTCATGCGTCTCGCCATCATCGGCGAATCGGTGAAGCAGTTACCCATTGATTTTCGCCATCATCATCCCGACATTGCTTGGTAACAAATCGCGGGATTGCGGGATACATTGGTACATGACTACTTCGGTATCGATAAGCAAAGGACTTGGCAGACGATAACGGTGGATTTGCCAGATTTTCGCCGGAATATTAATCGCATTCTAAGCGATGATTGATCGTTTCTTCACCAATCAGCTGTAATGAAGTAATCCCATGCTCCTCGCTCGCGTCATCGGCACCGTCTGGGCCACTCGCAAGGATGAATCCCTGGAAGGCATGAAATTCCAGATCGTCCGGACGGTGGACCTGGAGTATAAACCCCTGAACACCACCTTGGTGGCCGTGGACAGCGTCGGCGCCGGCCCCGGCGAGATCGTGCTCCTGGCCCAGGGATCCTCCGCCCGTCTGACCTGGCTGACCAAGGACAAGCCGGTGGACGCGGTCATCATGGCCATCGTGGACCGGCTGGACGTGGAGATCCCCGAATCCGAATGGGAAGCCGACCTGGTCACCAGCGGAGCAGCGAAATGAACTTGGCGCGCGTCATCGGTACCGTCTGGGCCACGGTCAAGGACCCCCACCTGGAGGGGGCCAAGCTGCAACTGATCCAGCCTCTGACGGAGACCGGCAAGCTCCTGGGCCACCCCATTTCCGCCGTGGACACGGTGGGCGCGGGGCCCGGGGAGATCGTCTTTTACGTCACCTCCCGCGAAGCCTCGCTGATGTTCCCCGAGCCGCTCCTGACACCCGTGGACGCCGCCATCGTGGGTCTGGTCAACCGGGTGGAGAACTACCCTCGTCAAACGTGACCGCCGGCGCCCGGCAGCCAAGCCCGGCCATGCAATAAAACCGGCAATCCGATACTTGGGGGATTGCCTTTTTCGTATAAAGAAATGAAGATACTGCTGGCTTCGCGCAATCGCGACAAGTTAAAAGAGGTCCGGGGCAAGGTCGCCGGCCTGAGCCTGGACGTGCTGACGCCCGACGATTTCCCCGACCTGCCCGAGGTGGAAGAGGACGGCGCCACCCTTGAAGCCAACGCTGAAAAGAAGGCCCTGACCCTGCACCGCCTGACCGGTCTTCCCACCCTGGCCGACGACACCGGCCTGGAGGTGTACGCCCTGGACGGCGCACCGGGGGTCTATTCCTCCCGCTACGCCGGCCCCGGCGCCACCTACGCCGACAATTGCCGGAAACTGCTGCAGGCGATGGAAGGCGTTCCCGAGAAACGGCGCGGAGCTCATTTCCGCACGGTGCTGGCCTGGATCGTGGACGGCCGGGTGCGGCTGTTCGACGGCCGCGTGGAGGGGCGCATCACCACCGCCTCCTTAGGCAGCAATGGATTTGGCTATGACCCCGTATTTTTCGTGCCGGAGTTGGGTAAGACTCTGGCGGAACTGTCCCTGGAAGAAAAGAACCGGATTTCGCACCGCGGCCGGGCCCTGGACGCCTGGGTGGAATACCTGCGCGGAGCGCCGTCCGTTGGATAAGAGGCCACTGTGAAGCGCTACTACTTCGACCACAGCGCCACCACCCGGGTGGATCCCCAGGTCATTCAGGCCATGATCCGGGTGCTGGGGGAAGATTTCGGCAATCCCTCAAGCATGCACGCCTTCGGGCGCGAAGCCCGCACCTCCCTGGAAGGAGCCCGGGAAATACTTTCCCGGCTGCTGGGCGCCGAGTCCGCAGAACTGTTTTTCACCTCCGGGGGCACCGAGGCCGATAACCTGGCTTTGATCGGGGTCATGGAGGCCAACCGCGAGCGGGGCGATCACCTGATCGTCAGTAAGATCGAACACCACGCCATCCTGGACGCTGCCCACTGGCTGGAGCACCACGGATATCGGGTATCCTACGTCGCGCCGGACGCCGCGGGGATGATCCACCCTGAAGAGGTGCTGCGCGCCGTCACGCCCGGCACCGTGCTGATCTCGGTTATGCACGTCAACAACGAGGTCGGCACCATCAATCCCATCGCCGATATCGGCCGGCTGGCCCGGGAGCGCGGCATTCTCTTCCACAGCGACGCCGTGCAGGCCTTCGGCAAGCTGCCGGTGAACGTCGGCGATCTGAACGTGGACCTGCTGTCCGTCTCAGGGCACAAGATTTACGGCCCCAAGGGCATCGGGGCGCTGTACGTCCGCCGGGGCGTGAAGCTCGCCCGCCGGACGCACGGCGGCCACCAGGAGCGCGAGGTCCGCACCGGCACAGAGAATATCGCCGGGGCCGTGGGGTTGTCGGTGGCGGCGCAGATCTGTCACGACAAGATGGCCGCGGAAGCCGGGCGCCTGGGCGACCTGCGCGACCGGCTATGGGAAGGATTGCAGGCCCGGCTACCCCATATTCGCCTGAACGGCCATCCCACCCAGCGCCTGCCGGGCCTGAACAATGTCTCTTTCGAAGGCGTGGAAGGCGAAGCCCTGCTGCTGGCCATGGATCTGAAGGGAATCGCCGCGTCCACCGGATCGGCGTGCAGTTCCGGCCAGGTGAGCGCGTCGCACGTGCTGCTGGCCATGGGCATCCCGCCGCAGGTGGCCCAGGGGTCCATCCGCTTCTCCATGGGCCGGGAAAATGATGAGGAATCGGTAGCGTACGCCCTGGAGGTGGTTCCGGAGATCGTGAACCACCTGCGGGCGTTATCGTTTGATGCATAAATTCTGGAAGTTTGCGAGCCTCTTCGCCGCGGCGGCCGTAATCCTGCCGCTGGTGATCGCATTGGCCGCTCTGTACCACGATGCCCGGCAAGATCCGGTGGCCTTCTTCGACGCCCGCCGGTCGCGGAGCTACCAGGTGGGAACGGTGAATTCCCAGTCCCGGGAAGGCTTCACGGTGCGGTCACTGTCCGTGCAGGGCAACGCGGAGCACGGCCGTACAGTGAGGTTCTGGGCTTACCTGTGCGCCCCGGATTCCATTCCTGAGCCGCTGCCGGCTTTCGTCCTGGTCGGCGGGATGTACACCGGGCGTGACGCGATCAACGTGATATCCGACCGGCCGGAACTCGCCCGCCGCGCCGTTTTCATCGCCCTTGACTACCCCTACGTGGAACCGGAAGGCCGTGGCGTGATGGATATCGTCCGCCACATCCCTTCGGGACGGCAGGGGCTGCTGGACGGGGTGGAGGCCATCCGCCTGGCCATAGACTACCTGCAGGGGCATCCCGGCGTGGACCCGCAGCGCATCGTGCTGCTGGGAGTGTCGCTGGGGGCTTTCTATGCCGTGGACGCCGGCGGCGTGGACCGCAGGCCGGCCGCGGTCATGGCCTTCATGGGCGGCGGCGATATCCAGTCCCTGGTGGACCTGAACCTGCGCCGGGGCAATCACATCCAGCCGGCTTTCCTGATCCC
>QZKQ01000007.1 GCA_003599535.1 Candidatus Zixiibacteriota bacterium
GAAGGTCTACGACCTGCAAGGGAGGCTGGTCGCCAACCTGGTGGACGGCACCCAGGAAGCCGGGGTGCACAGTGTCACCTTTGACGCCTCGCACCTGGCCTCGGGGCTGTACTTCGCCCGGATCGAAGCGGGGTCCTACACCGAAGTGATGAAGATGATGCTGGTGAAGTGACGCAGTCACTCCGATCGCCTGTTCGGCGGAGAGTAAAATAAAGACAGGGGGCGGCCATTACGGCCGCCCCCTGTCTTTTTGTCCGTCGGACGTGTCCGGAAAACCGGATTTCTTACTGAATTATATGTAAGGAAACGCTGACAGTAAAAGGATGATGATTTTATTAATTGCATGTGTTATATAGAACTATGATTTTGGATAACTATTTGCATTGTTGGATGAAGAAGTCAATTGCTCTGCTCTGGTTTACCAAACCCGATCCGGGTAAATTGCACAAAATCCAACCTTCACAGGAGGCAGTATGCGTCAACTAATTAATGCCTTGCCATCTCCGCTGGTCAGAATCCACTTCTATGCTATCCTAGCAGCGCTTCTGTTTACCTTGCCTGTCCAAGCCCAGGATTCTGCCAAAAGCAAGCCACCCCGGGATATTCAACCCGGACAACTGGTAGAAAAACGCATCCAACCTGGCTCACAAGCTATCTGGCTGGATGATGGCTCTGATGGTAAAGTTGGCCCCATTGCTCCGCCGTCGCCTTCCGGCGTTGACGGATGGGTAACCATACTGAACGAAACTTTCGAAGGCATTTGGCCGGCTGGCGCTTGGTCAGTGTCCGGAAATCCCACCTGGGATGACGATGATTATCAGCATCACAACGGCTCCTGGGCGGCCTGGTGTGCCAACGGGGGCAGTCTGGGCGTGGATCCACAGTATAACAATTATCTGAACAATATGTTTGCATGGATGATCTATGGTCCCTTCGATCTGAGTAACGCCACCAATGCGGATTTCACTTACTGGACCTGGTACGAGATAGAGAATAGTTACGATGAGTTGTTTGTTGGAGTTTCACATGATGGGAACAGCTTCAACGGATATTCCTACACTGGGAATCAGTTGTCATGGGTGTCACGTTCGGTGCCCAATATGTCAGGTTTCGTGGGGGATAACTCCGTATGGATCGGCTTTCTCTTTGAGAGCGATGGATCCGTAACCTACGACGGCGCTTGGATTGATGACATTCTGGTCCGCAAGTATATCCCGGATCCCATGACCATCACCGTGACGTCACCCAACGGTGGCGAACATTGGGCCGGCGGCAATCCCCATCCCGTTACCTGGACGACCACGAATCCTACCGGGAATGTAAAGATTGAATTGTTACTGGGAACCAGCGTAGTGCACACCATTTCGTCCAGCATCCCCGCGAGCGCTCACAGCTATCCCTGGACGGTTCCGACGACCCTCTCGAGTTCGAACAATTATAAGGTCCGCATCACCAGCCTTAGCACTTCCACAATTCAGGATGCGAGCAACAGCACCTTCTGTATTTTTCAGGCGCCCACTTTGGTGTCTCCCCTCAACAACCAGACGGTGGGCAATCCTGTCACCTTCTCCTGGAATGCGGTGCCCGGGGCCTCCTACACCTACAAGTTGTGGTTTGACGGCGGCGGCCCGGTGACCGAAACGTCGTCCACATCCTACACCAATAATTTCCCGGGAGGTCTCCATACCTGGGATGTGACGGCGCACTATGGCTCGGAATCCTCCCAAAGTTCCGGCACCCGCAATGTCTATGTGGAGAATTGGCAGATCTTCGTCAATTATCCCAACGGGGGCGAAACGCTATACATGGGTGAGCCCTGCACCATCAGTTGGACCAAAATCGGCCCCTTCGATCACTTCAACATCTATCTATCCACCAATGGCGGGTCGTCCTGGAATTATACCCTGGCCACAGGGCTTTCCGGCAGCTCCACCTCTTGGACCTGGACCGTGGGTGAAGGCTTAAGCCTCGCGGGAGGCAGCAGCCACCGGATTCAGGTGGTCGGCTACTACAACTTATATAACGGCGGCGGCAGCGTCTCGGACGCCAGCAACAGCAACTTCACCATTTCCTGGCCGACGCTGACCGTAACCTCCCCCAATGGCGGGGAAGTCTGGGCCGGTGGCAACGGCCATCCCATCACCTGGAGCTCATCCCACTTGTCCTCTTCTTCCAATGTGAAGATCGAGCTGATGAAGGGTGGAAGCCTCCAGGCTACGCTTGCCACGAGCACGACGAACGACGGCTACTATAGTTGGACCGTGGGCTCCGGCCTCCCTAACGCGGCGGATTACAAAATCAAAATCACCAGCCTGAGTTACCCCAGTAACGTGCAGGACGAAAGCGATAACTACTTCACCGTCATGCAGGCGCCAGCCCTGCAATCCCCCTCCAATAACTCCACGGTGACCAACCCTGTAACCTTCACCTGGGGTCCCGCGGTGGGGGCTCTGAATTACGAGGTATGGGTGGATGGATCCGTGGCGCACACCACTTCTGGAACGCAGACGAGCTGGCAGAGTACCACCCAGTACGTCGCCGGAACATCGCACACCTGGTTCGTCGAGGCGGTGAATGGCAGTGAGGTTACCAATGCCGCCACAAGCTGGACCTTCAACCTGCCGATTGCGGAACAGGTTACAGTGACTTCACCCAACGGCAGCGAGGTGTGGGCCGGCGGCGCTTCACACAATATAACCTGGACTTCCCAAGGCGTTACCAGCACGATTGACATTGATCTATTCTCGGGAGGATCTCACGTTCTGGACATCGCCACCGGCATTTCCAACACCGGATCGTACGCCTGGGCTCTCCCCACTACCCTAGCCAACACCAGTAATTACCAGGTGAAAGTCAGCAGTTCGAACGCGAATGATATGAGCGATGGAGTCTTCACTATCATGCAGGCGCCCTCGCTCCAAGCGCCGCAGAACAATTCCACGGTCTTTAATCCGGTGACATTGGATTGGGATGCGGTTACAGGAGCAGGAAGCTATCAAGTCTATGTGGATGGCGCTCTGGCGCAAACGGTGACTGCGCCCCAGACCAACTGGCCATCCACATTCGCTACTACGAGCCATTCCTGGTACGTGAAAGCGGTGGCGAATACGGAACTGACGCAGGCTTCCACCACCTGGAATTTCACTGTTTCTGACATCGCCATTTCGGTGACGTCCCCCGGTTCCGGAACGGTATGGGCGGGCGGCAACAACGTGACCATCACCTGGACTTCCCAGGGATTGACCGGCAACGTGAAGATCGAACTGATGAGGTCCAGCATGGTGGTATCCTCTATCACCAACAGCACCCCCATCGTCAACTTGTCCTATTCCTGGACCGTGCCGGCGACGCTGGAAAATGATGATGATTATCAGGTCAAGGTCACCAGCCTAAGCAATCCCACAATCTCCGGGACAAGCAATCTATTTCCCATCATGCAAGCACCCGCTCTGGTGACACCACAGAATAACGCTTGGGTGAACAACCCGGTTAGCTTCCAATGGAATACAGTCATTGGGGCTACCGCCTACCAGCTCTATGTGGATGGCCAGCAGATAGCTACTCCGAATCAGTCCCCCTATGTGTCAGGTGCTACTTATCCGCCAGGAAGCACGCACACCTGGTACATGAAAGCGACGGCCGGTAATGTGATCACTCTGGCTTCGGAGACTCGAACCTTCTCCATGGTGCCAAACGTGGACATCCAACTCATACCCTGGCAAACACCCACCACCATCCCGGCAGGGGGAGGCAGTTTCAGTTATTTCGTCACCTTGAGCAACCTGGAAACCACGCCCCAACCCATCGATGGCTGGATAATGCAGTACACTCCCATGGGATCATGGCAAGGGCCGATGTTGGGTCCAGTCAGTGTAACCATTCCCGGCGGTAGCTCTATTACCCGCCAGCGAATTCAATTCGTCCCCTCCACGGCCTCGCCCGGAGTCTACATCTACCGGGGTTACCTGGGAGATTATCCAGACGTGAAGTGGGATTCATCCAGCTTCAACTACACTAAACTGTCTACCGGCGATGGCAATTGGGTAGGCGAGTGGCAGAATGACGGGGAAAGCTTCGATCCTTATCTGACCATGGCCGACAATTCGGCTACTGCGCCACCAGTACCGGAACAATTCACATTCCGTTCCAACTACCCCAACCCCTTCAATCCGGCCACTACCATTAGCTTCTCTCTGCCGGAGATCAGCCGGGTGTCCCTGAAGGTCTACGACCTGCAAGGGAGGCTGGTCGCCGACCTGGTGGACGGCACCCAGGAAGCCGGAGTGCACAGCGTCACCTTTGACGCCTCGCACCTGGCCTCGGGGCTGTACTTCGCCCGCATCCAGGCGGGGTCCTACACCGAAGTGATGAAGATGATGCTGGTCAAATAGCACCCAGCCGTCAGCATTCAGCTAAAACAACAGGGGCGGCCCGGCGGGCCGCCCCTGTTGTTTTGTAACTCACCAACCTTGTAACTTTCGAACCCAATGAAATGGTGATAACCGGTGGTTTCATTCCCGGGCGAGGGGCGCCGGCGCGGATTCTTCGGGCTTGACCGCTCCCGCCCGCTCCAGGGCCTCCAGCATCACCTCGGCCATGACTTCCTGTCCCCGAATGCTGGGGTAGAAGAACTGCACCGTGGGGTCGGGGTAGACCTCCCCGACAGGGTAGTGTTGCAGCACGCTGTCGGCGTCGGCCAGGATGACGCCCATGTCGCCCGCCACGCGGCGGATCGCTTCCTGGTAGGCCTGGTGGGTGGCGACCTTGCCGGTGGGGTCGGATACGCCGTGGGGGTGCGGTTCGACCAGGAGGATGGGTTCGACGCCCCGGGCGCGGCAATCTTCCACGCAGGCCCGCAGGTTGTCGCGGAAGTCGGAAAGCGGCACGCGCCGGGGAAAGTCCCGTTTGAAGGCCACCGTCTTATGCGGAAAGTACTTGCTTAGGACATTTTCCCTCAATGTCTCTTCCCAGCGCAGGATGCAACTGTAGGTCAGAGCGCCGCCGATGGACATGTCTGAGACCGACCAGTCCTTGGCAGGGTCCTTGTCGGGCGCCAGGTCGAAGGCCCCGTCGTTGCCGCCGAAGCCCATGATCAGCACGTCGGCCTCGTGCCGGGCCAGCTTGTGGCGGACGAACTGCAGCCCGTTATGGGAAGAGTATCCCGGCGCGCTGGCGTTCAGCAGCTCGTACTTGCGCTGCATGGATTCCCGCTCCCGCAGGCGCCGCGCCAGAAACGAGTAGCTGGTGCTGTCGAAGTCATGGATGCCGAAACCGAACTGGACCGATCCGCCCAAAATGATGATGCGCACCGTCCCGGGATCCTTGGGCCGGCTGGGCTCGGGCCCCACGAGCCCCTGGCGATTGATTTTCAGGTGGGGAAAGAGCGGATTCCAGATGCCGGAATATCCCGGATTCAGCTTCCAGATCAGGTGCTCGTCCGGGACGTACTTGCGGTCGTCCCAGAAGGGCCGGTTCAGCCACACGGCGCCGATGGCCCGGAAGCCCAATTCCAGCAGGATCACCACCCCCAGGATTACCAGGGCCAGGCGGCGGGTATGAATCGGTTGGTTGGCGCGTATCACGGGCATTATCCGGTCAGAATCGGGCGTAGATGAAGGGCAGTGAATGCCCCGCGGCGAACAGGGCCAGCAGCAGGAAGACGCCGGCGTAGCCTGCTGCCCGGATTAGTCCCGGCACCCGCAGGTAGACCGTCTGTTCGCGGCTCAGGTACTGCGGCACGTCGAGGGCGATTCCCAGCAGCACGAAACTCACGCCGTACAAGTCCACCCGCAGGCCGGGTTGTAGACTGAACAGCCGTACTATATAATCCCACGCCGCCGCCAGGTCGGGAGCGCGGAACAGGATCCACGACAGGCAGACCAGGTGGAACACCACCGCCATCCGCAGGATGGCTCCGGGCCACTGCCCCAGGGTCCGGGGCGGATTGGGGAAGTCTTCGCCCCGGCGGCGCAGCAGGGGCCATTCCATCCATTGCAGCACTCCGAAGAACACCCCCCACAGCACGAAATTCCAGGTGGCGCCGTGCCATAGCCCGCACAGAGCCATGGTGATCAGCAGGTTGCGCCCCACCCGGTTCAGCCCCCGGTGGTAGGACAGCGGAGTGTACACGTAGTCGCGAAGCCAGCGGCTAAGCGAGATGTGCCAGCGGGTCCAGAATTCGCGGATGGACTGGGAAAAGTACGGCTGGCGGAAGTTGATCATCAGGTTCATGCCCAGGAGGTGGGCGATGCCGCGGGCAATGTCGGTGTAGCCGGAAAAGTCGAAATAAATCTGGAAGGCGAAATAGTACACCCCCAGGGCCAGGGAGAGGCTGGACATCGCTTCGGGGCGGTTGAAGCACTGGTACACCAGCAGCCCCAGGTTGTCGGCGATGACCACCTTCTTCAGGTAGCCCAGGAGGATCAGCAGCAGCCCCTTCTCCAGCAGCCCCCAGGTGATGACCCGCGGCTTCTCGAATTGCGGCAGCATCTTCCAGGCGCGATCAATGGGCCCGGCCACCAGTTGCGGGAAGAAGGCCACGTAGAGCGCGTAGTGCGCCAGGTTGCGGGTGGCGGGGCCGGTGCCCCGGTACACGTCTATGGTATAGGAGAGCGACTTGAAGGTGTAAAACGATATGCCGACCGGAAGGAGAAAGCGCAGGGTGAGGTGATCTCCGCCCCCCAGGCCGATGAACCCCAGCAGGTCCACGGCGCTGTCGAAGAAGAAGTTGTAGTACTTGAAGGTCCCCAGGATGCCCAGGTTGACACCCAGGCTTAAAAGCAGCCAGGCGCGCCGCCGCCCGGGCGGGCCGGGGGCAGCCAGCCGCAGCCCTACCATGTAGTCCACCAGCGTGGTGGTCAGCAGCAATCCCAGAAAGCGCCAGTCCCACCAGGCGTAGAACAGGTAGCTGGCCGCCAGCAGGAAAAAATTCTGTTCCCGGTGCCGGAGCAGGTAGTAGCCCATCAGCACGAGGAACAGGAACAGCGCGAATTCCAGGGAATTGAAGTTCATGCGTGGTTAACCAGTATTCTCCTGACTCTGAGATGGCGCAGGGTTCCCTTTCCTGGCATTAAACAGGAGCCCGGGGATCATGCCCGCTTGTAAGGATGACAGGCCTTTTCCCTTCGCGCGGCGCAGGCTGCCTGGGTACCGTTTCCGCCTTCTCTTCCTGTCATCCCCGCCTATCCTGTCATTCCCGCCTATCCTGTCATTCCCGCGCAAGCGGGAATCTGAATTCCGGATCCCCACTGCGCGGAGTCCGGAATGACACAGAAGGCATGACTCGATGCCGGATAGCTGCGTCCGCACGTATGCTATTCAAAAATAAGCATTTTTCGCCCCAAGATCAACTCTTTTTTGCGGCATCTTCGGCTCCCGGCCTACTTGAACTCCTTAAACCGCCGGGCCATCTTGTCCCGGAAATACTCCACCGGCGGCCCCTGCCAGTCCGGGAAATCCACCCCCAGGCCGTAGTAGCGGGGGTTGGCCAGGGTGTCGCGGACGGCCGGTTCCGGCGTGAAGATCCGGGCGCCGTCCTGCATCCGCGAAGTTCCGGCCCGGTTCGAGGCGAATTCCACCGTGCCGTACTGATCCCGGCCGGCCAGGTCGCCGAACAGGCAGATCTGGTCGGAATAAAGAATGGGGAAGGCGCCGATGATGGGCGGATTGTACTGTTCGAAGTTGTTCCAGCCGAATCCGCGCCCGGTAGAGCCCATCTCGTAGCGGTCGTTCCCCTCGGTGTCGAAGAAGAACACCTGGGACATGTTGATGGCGAAGCCGAGGCCGTCGCCGTTGACCCGGTACTCGTCGTCGCCGCCCCGGTTCAGGCACAGCGCCACGGTGTAGTCGTGGCCGAAGCCCAACCCCTGGGACTGCTCTTCCCAGATGACGTGCCGGTCGTCGCCGCCTTCGTCGATCAGGGCGCCGAGGCAGAAGTGCGCTCCCGCCCCCATGGACCAGCCGGTGGCGGCGTAGCGATCATCGCCGCCGCCGTCCCACAGGAAGCCCATGCCGTACCAATAGCCGCACCCCTGCGCCCATTGGGCCGCCTCGTAAACGTCGTCCCCGGCCAGATCAATCAGTGTCCCCATACCCCCGGCCCAGGAATGCCCGTCGGTGATGTCCCCCCGCCGCCCGATGCCGCAGCCCTGGGCGTAGGAATAGTTGAATTTCCCTTCCTTGGCATGGAAGTCGGGGCGGAAGACCTTCCCGGCCAGCGGTTCGCAGTAATAAAGGTCCCGGCCGGTGCGGTTGACCAGCGCGCCCACGCCGCCCACGCCGCCATAACCCTGGCCATCGCCCCACAGGCGGTACCGGTCGTCGCCTGAATTGTCTATCGCCACACCCACGCCGAAGTAGGCTGCTCCCTGGCCGTCGGTCCACAACTCGTATTCGTCGTCCCCCGCCATGTCCGCCAGAATACCGACCCCCAGCATGGCCGCGCCCTGCCCCAGCCGCGTGGAGCGGTACGCGTCGTTGCCGGCCAGGTCCAGTAGCATGCCGGCGCCGAAGATGGCCGCTCCCTGAGACGGCAGGTATTCATCCTCATTAACATAGTTGTCATTCCCCTCCAGGTCCACCGCCAGGGAGATGGGAATATCCAGCGAAGGGGTGGATCCCACCGCTCCTTCGTATGTGTCGTCGCCCCCCAGGTCCACCAGCAGGAGCAGGTCAGAATAGCGGTGCCGGTCGTCGCCCGGCCCGCCGATGACGATCCGCCCGATGGGAGTCTCCACGTTCAGTTTCTGCGTCCCCCAATCCACCCCCTTGGCGGCCCGCAATACCGCCAGGGTGTCGGCCAGCTGCTCGGATGATTCCAGCAGCTTGTACCCGGCGTAGATCAGGGAATTCCGGTCCAGGGCGCGGGCCGCGTCGTCCAGTTGGGGATGGTATTCCAGGCCGTCGAACTGGGTCTCCCCCAGGTGGCGCAGACGCCAGCAGGTCACCGCGTCTTCCCAATCCACGTTGCGCATGGCCGTCTGGCGGAAGCGCCAGGCGGATAACAGGTGCAGCACGGTGCCCGCCACGGCCTTCTGCATTTCCGGGTGCAGCGGCCTGATCGCTTCCCGCAGGTCGCGCTCGATCAAGGGGAAGTCCGCAGCCTGGCCCATGGCATGGTAGCGCCAGGTGCGGCCGGTTTCGGCGTAGATCTGCCGGATGGCGGCCAGCAGCGGCTCCTCCTGGTCCACCTCGGCCCACAGGGAGGCGCTGTAATCGCGGAACTGGGCCGTGACGTTGCGCACTCCGGTGTAGTAGGCCACCTTCAGCAGGGCGTTGCTGTGGGCGGCCAGGTAATCCGGGTGAAGATAATCTTCCACCGCCAGGGCCATCACCCGCGTAAAGTCGTAAATCCGGTGCGGTTCGGCCATCAGCCCGTCGAAGGCGGGCAGCTTGTAAGGGACGTCCTGGGGATCGGGGTAGCGGGTCCAGTACCCCTGGGGGCGGAAACCCAGGTCGGCTTCGTCCAGCCCCAGGCTGGACAGCATCTCGGTAAAGGCGTCCGGGGGCGGGTCCGCAGCGGGGAGGTTTGCAGCAACCGGCAGGGCCGCCAGCAGGCAGAGGATCAGGCGCGCAATCTTCATGTCAGGGTTCCGTGATAGAGGTTATTCCGTCACTGTAAAAAGATAATGCCGGCGAAACGAATAATCAAGCGAGAAGCTCTTTTTTGCGGACGAATCTTTGGGTATATTATGGGGTGCGGCCGGCCCCGAACCTCTACCACACGCAAGATCCTGAAGAACTGATTCTTCGGCCTATACCTGCCTTTTCCCCTGATATATGCATAAAATTCTTCTTACCGGCGCCACCGGCACCGTCGGACGGGAACTCGTCCGGCTGCTGCTGGAACGGGGCGTTCCGGTGCGCGTCCTGGTGCGCCGCCCGCGGCTGGCGGCGGCGGCCCTGGGACCGAAGGTGGAAATCCATTACGGCGACCTGTCCCAGCCGGCCACTCTGCCCGGCGCCGTGGAAGGAGCCGTCAAAGTCTTCCTGTTGACGCCCAGCAGCCCCGAGCAGGTCACCCTGGAGACCAACCTGGTCGCGGCCGCCGTCAAGGCCGGAACGGTCCGGCACCTGGTCAAGCTGTCCAGCCTGGGCGCGGCCGAGGATTCCCGGGTGGCCATGAGCCGCTGGCACTGGCAGGTCGAGAAGCGCATTGAAGAGACGGGTCTCCCCTTCACCTTTCTGCGTCCGCACAACTTCATGCAGAACCTGCTGGACTTCGCCCCGGAAATCCGCGCCCAGCGGGTTTTCCGCGCGCCCATGAAGTCGGGCAAGATGAGCATGGTGGACGCCCGGGACGTGGCCGCCGTCGCCGCCGTGGCCCTGACCCAGGGGGGGCATGAAGGCAAGGTGCACCGCATCACCGGCCCGGAACGGCTCTCCTTCGCCGAGGCGGCCGAACGGATCAGCCAGGCCATCCGCCGCCAGGTCACCTACCAGAACATCACCGAAGAGGCCGCCCGCGAAGACATGGCCCGGGCGGGCTGGCCCCAGTGGCTGATCGAAGATCAACTGGAACTCTACCGCTTCTTCTCCGCCGGCCGCAGCATGCTGCTGACCGATACCGTGGCCCGGGTGACCGGGCAGCCGGCCATCCCCTTCGCCCGCTTCGCCAAGGACTATCGGGTGTACTTTAAGTAAAAAATTCCCACCGGCTTCACCCCTCAAAAAATGCAAAATACCCCTTTTTTTGGGGTATTTTCCTTTGGCGGGCCGTTTTCTGTCCAAAAAGTGACAGAAATTGCCGCTTTTGTGCCGACGGTCACAACTTCCGGGGGTTTTCCCCCGTATTTTATCCCCGGAAATTCGACACCGGCCGCGTCACGGCCCAGGATTCAGTGGAAAGGAGGCCCCATACCCCAGGGTGAATGCTTGGTATAACCACGGAGGATGATGATGAAGCATTCCGCGTTCACCCTGCTCCTGGCCGCCGCCCTGATTTTGGCCGGCTGCAGCATCAAAGAGCCCGGATCGCCCAGTTGGCAGGTCGAAGTGACCGTGCCGGTGGCGAACCGGGCGTACTCGTTAATGGAGATCGTCAGCGACTCGGCGGAAGTGGATTCGCTGGGCAACTGGATCTCCCTGGACGGCGAAACCCTGATCTTCAACGTGGCCGATTCTCTGGCCCGCAGCACTGTGGGCGACCGCCTGGAATACGACGCCTTCGACGACGTCCTGGACAGCCGCCTGGGGGTGCGGGAAATCCAGGACCCGGGCTCCAGCGACGTAAGTTTCCCGGTGGCGTACCTGGCCCCGTGGCTGCCCCTGAACCAGACCGCCCCGGTGCCCCCCTTCAGCTTCTCCGTCTCGCCCATGACGCTGGAAGACTACGACGCCTATGATTGGATCAATCTGGCCTGGGGGCAGGCCACCGTGCGGGTGACCAACCACTTGCCCACCCCGCTGACCGACCTGGTCCTGCAGGTCGAGGGGATCTCCCCCAGCCTGCAGATCATCAACCTCCCCGTTCCCGGCACCCTGGCCCCGGGACAGACGTACGAAGAAGTCTGCGAGCTGCCTCATGGCCAGGTGATTGACAACGCCATGGCGATCATCCTGACCGGCTCTTCCCCGGGATCCGCCAGCCCGGTATTCCTGGGTGCTGCCGCCTCGGTGGACGTGGAAGTGGAACTGTCGGACCTGGGCGTCATCGCCGGCCGGGCCCACCTGGTCTCCCAATCCTTCGAAGACGATTCCACCTACTGCCTGTCGGACGACGACGTGATCATCCTGTCCGACATCAAGGAAGGGGACCTGAGCTACACCATCGAGAACCGGTCCAACCTGATCAATACCGTCACTTTCCTGTTGCCGGATTTCCTGAAGGATGGCCAGCCCTACACCGAGCAGGTGACTCTGGAGCCCAATCAGACCCACACGGTCAGCCTGGCCGACCTGGCGGGCTACCAGTTCAGCCGCCCGCAGGGAGATAACCTGTTTGATGCGCGCATCGTGTCCGACCTGCTGGATTCGGCCGATCCCCTGTACGGGGGCGCCGATCCCCTGGTGGAATTCAGCCAGGCGAACGCGGTCTACACTCACTACGATGTGTCCACCCTGTATTTCAGCCACTTCGAAGGCGAGCTGGACACGGTCGAGATCAACATGGAGCAGGAGCCCGAGGTGTTGGAGAATATCCCCGAGGGCCTGGAATCCCTGGCGGTGGAATCGGCCGTCGCCGACCTCCACCTGTTCAACACCATGGGACTGCCGGTGACCTTCGACATGGCCTTCGAGGCGTACAAGGACGGGCTGGTGGCCGCCACCTTCGACGTCCCGCCCTTGACCATCCCGGCTGGCGGCCCCGGCGGCCCGGGCGTCCTGGTTACGGACGTACCCGGCCTGGAAACCCTGGTCAACGTCCTGCCCGACAGCATCCGCACCACCGGTCAGGGCACAGTGCTGGGCGCGGGAGTCATCAATGACGACCAGTACCTGGAAGGATACTACCACATCTATTCCCCCTTCTACTTCAGTCTGGATGAGACCACCCTGGAACCGGAAGTGTCGGTTCTGGACGACGGTCTGAACGACGAACTGGCCCAGGTGGACCTGAGCCTTAACCTGGAGAACCATCTGCCCCTGATGGGGGAAGCCATGATCCTGGCCTCCTTCGATTCAGCCCAGTTCCGGATGGCCAACAGCCCGGCGGTGGACACCCTGATGCGCGTGCCTCTGCCGGCGCCGCAACTGGACGCCCAGGGCTACGTGGCCGCCCCCGGCGTGGCCACGGCGGTGGAAGTCCTGACCGATGCGGAACTGGAGCTCTTCCGCCAGACCGGCCCGGACCAGCCGCTGTACGTGCAGACCTTCATCCAGATCCAGTCCACCGGCGGAGAGACCGTGCGCTGCCAGGCCACCGATTACGTCTCGGTGGGGGCTGCCGCCCGGCTGATCCTGAACGTCAACGCCGACGGCAATAACTAAGAAGGGGGATTGCCATGAAGACGACCATCGTCGCCCTATCCGTGCTGGCGATCCTGTCGCCGGCGTGGGGACAGACGGGCTACAACGCCCGCAGCATGGGCCTGGCCGGCGCCTACCAGGGCCTGGCCCTGGGGCCGGAAACGGCCCGCTGGAATCCCGCCAACCTGGGCTTGCCGGGGCACCCGGAGACCTGCGTGGAACTGCCCAGCCTGGCGATAAGCCTGGGCAACAACGCCCTGAGCCTGGGGCTCTACAATACCTACTTCAGCCAGGATTACTTCGACGAGAACGAGCAGTGGGACGCGGCCGCCAAGGACGAAATCCTGGGCGCCATCCCGGCCTCCGGCTTCCAGGGCTTCAACCGCCTGCAACTGACCGCCCTGGGCGTGAGCTGGAAGCGCTACGCCCTGTCCATGAACACCTTCGCTTACTGTGACCTGCACCTGCCCTTCAACCTCTTTGCCGTACCCCTGCAGGGGCTGGGTCTGGACCCCGTGGAGCTGACCGACGTCAGCGGCGAAGCGGTGGCGGGCACGGAATTCGCCCTGTCCGGCGCGTACCCGCTGAACTTGGGCTGGGATAAGGTGCAGGACTTCAGCGTGGGCGCCACGGTGAAGATCCTGGCGGGCCACGCCTACGCCCGGATGCTGGACACCGGCGGACGGCTGCTGTCCAATGAAGATTCCATTTCCATTGACGGATATTACCGCGCCATCCTGGCAGGGCTGCCGGCCGACGGCGGCAGTACGGGCTGGGGCTACGGCCTGGATCTGGGCGCGGCCGCCCGCCTCAACGAGGAGTGGTCCGTAGGGCTGACCCTGAGCAATATTCTGGGGTCGCTGCGCTTCAATGGCCTGGAAGAGGCCCAGGGGTCCTTCTCCTTCCACCAGCCGGGCCTGAACCAGGACGAGTTCGGCAGCTTCCAGGAATACCTTGACAGCGTCACGGTGGAGTCGGACACCACCTTCGCCACCGACGGCGGCGTGACCTGGAATCCACCCCGGGCGGCGGTGCTGTCGGCCACCTGGCGGCCCTCGCCCCGCCTGGCCCTGGAAGCGGACTACCACCAGGGGCTGAACACTACGACCGGCGGATCCACCACCCCGCGGCTGGCGCTGGGCGCCGAGACCCGCTACTATAACTTCCTGCCCGTGCGCTTCGGGTTGGCCCTGGGCGGCGTCCAGGGGACCACCCTGGCCATGGGTTTGGGCGTGGAATGGGGCAGCTACCGGTTGGACCTGGCCGCGGCCGGGCAGCGCGGGTTGTTCAACGGTTCCAAGGGCGTCAACTACGCCCTGTCGCAGCGGCTCATCTTCTGATCCCCTGACCCGGAGGGGCGGTGGAGGGCGCCCTTCCCAGGACCCTGCAGCAGGCGGAAGGCTGCTTCCGCCGTGGGTACCAAGCCGGTGGGCGCGCGAGTACCGGGAGGGCGAAAAGATCCCTCCACGGACCGCGCGCCCCATCGTTTTTCCCCTCCGCCACGTCTTATTTCTTGGCTTCCCCCGCAAGTTTTCCTTGCTATTTAACGGTTTTCTCACTAAATTTAGAATGGTTTTGGGCAAGCTGGATTAACCGCCATACAAATATGAATCTTCTCAACCAAGCGATCGCGCATACCCTGCCCATTGTCCCCAAGCCGGTGGTGGGATACTTCTCCGCCCGCTACATCTCCGGGGAACGGCTGGAAGACGCCGTGCATACGGTCAAGAAGCTGATGGACCAGGGCGCCTGCGCCACCATTGACGTGCTGGGCGAGCATATCACCCGGCGCGAAGAATCCACCGGGTATGCCCAACAGTACCTGGGCGTGCTGGACGCCATCGTACGGGAGAAGCTGGACGCCAACATCTCCCTGAAGCCCACCCAGATGGGCCTGAAACTGGACCGCAACTTCTGCCTGGACACCGTTCGGGGTATCGCCCAGGCGGCCAGGGAGCGCGGCCTGTTCGTGCGCATCGACATGGAGGACGTCACCTGCACCGACGACACCTTCTGGCTCTACCAGACGCTGTTGAAGGAAGGGTACCCGGTAGGAGTGGTCATCCAGGCCTACCTGCGCCGCACTGACGCCGACCTGGACTGGCTGATCCCCCTGAAGGCCAATCTGCGCCTGTGCAAGGGGATCTACGTGGAACCCCGCGAACACGCCTACAAGGACCGCGAGATCATCCGCATGAACTACCTGCACCTGCTGGAACGGCTGCTGCAGGGCGGCTGCTACACGGGCATCGCCACCCACGACGAGGAGATGGTCTGGGGGGCGACCAGGATCATCCGCCAGTTGGGGCTGCCCCGGGACCGGTACGAATTCCAGATGCTCCTGGGCGTGGACGAGGAGCTGCGCCACATCATCATCCAGGGCGGGCACAAGCTGCGCGTGTACGTCCCCTTCGGCAGGCACTGGTACGCCTATTCCGTGCGCCGCCTGAAGGAGAATCCGGCCATGGCCGGGTACGTGCTGAAGGCCCTGTTCAAGCGCCGTTACACCAACGGTACGTGACCGCCGGGGACAACGGCTGCACGGTTTCCGCCAGAATCGGCCGGGACGCGGCGGGTTCTGGCGGAACCATTTATATCCGCTGAAATTATCGTTGTCATGGCGGAAAAATGCGATTCTTGGCGCGAGATTGGGAACCTCGCATCTCAGGAGGAGTAAAAAAGGACAAAAAATCCCCCGTTTCACATACTTCCACACAAGAGCCATCCATGATCAGCGTACAGAATCTGACCAAGAACTACGGCGAAACGCAGGCGGTCAAAGGCATCTCCTTCGAGATCCGGCAGGGCGAAATCGTGGGCTTCCTGGGCCCCAACGGGGCGGGCAAGACCACCACCATGAAGGTTCTCACCTGCTACATGCCGCCCACCTCCGGCGCCGTCACCGTAGACGGGCTGGACGTCACCGAACAATCTCTGGAAGTGCGCCGGAAGATCGGTTACCTCCCCGAACAGAATCCCCTGTACCACGACATGGCGGTGCACGAATACCTGCGCTACGTGGCCGACCTGCGCGGCATCCCTGCCGACCAGCAGAGCGCCCGGCTGAAGCGGATGGTCGAAGTGACCGGCCTGAGATCGGTCATCGGCCGCAACATCGGCGAACTGTCCAAAGGGTATCGCCAGCGCGTGGGCCTGGCCCAAGCCATGATCCACGATCCCCAGATCCTGATCATGGACGAACCCACTTCGGGTCTGGATCCCAACCAGATCGTGGAAATCCGCAACCTGATCAAGGAACTGGGCGAACAGAAGACCGTCATTCTCTCCACTCACATTCTTTCCGAAGTCCAGGCCACCTGCGACCGCGCCATCATCATCAATCAGGGGCAGATCGTGGCCGACGGATCCCTGAACGACCTGCAGGCCGCCTTCAGCGGCCTGGAAAAGATCACCCTGGAAATCAAGGCTCCCAAGGACGGTTGCGCCGACAAACTGCGCACCCTGGAAGCGGTTCGCGGCCTGCGGGAACTGACCGGCGAGGGAGGCGACTGCCGCCGCTTCCAGATTGAAGCCGAGCGGGGCCGCGACCTGCGCGAGAGCATCTTCGACCTGAGCGTCCGCGAAGGCTGGAAGTTGCTGGAACTGCACCGGGAGATCATTTCTCTGGAAGACGTTTTCCGCCAACTGACCCGCGGCTAAGCAGCGCCATTCCAAAACATAGGGGGATCATCATGGTACAGAGGCTCGTACTCACCCTGGGCCTGGTCGCCGTGCTGTGCGGCGCGGCCGGGGCCAATGCCCGCGACGGTTTCGGCCTGGGCATCATCATCGGCGAACCGACCGGCGTCTCCGCCAAAGCCTGGCTGTCGGACGAAAATGCCCTGGATTTCGCCGCCGCCTGGTCTTTGGAGGGCCGCGATGCCTTTCACTTCCACGCGGATTACCTCTGGCACGCCTTCAACGTCATCAAGCCGGACCGGGGATGGATGCCGATCTTCTTCGGCATCGGCGCCCGGCTGTTGATCCATGACGACGACCATGACCGGGACCACGACGACGATGACTTCGATGACGATGACGACGTCCACTTCGGAGTGCGGGTTCCGGTGGGGCTGGAATATATCTTCGTGCAGGCGCCGGTGGGCATTTTCCTGGAAGTCGCCCCCATCGTGGACCTGGTGCCCGACACCGACCTGGACTTCAACGCCGGTATCGGCGCGCGGTTCTTCTTCTGATCTCTCCACCACCTTACGAATAACAACGCAAACAGGAGCAACGACGCCATGCGCAACGTCTGGTCCATTTACAAAAAAGAGCTGACCTCATACTTCAACTCTCCGGTGGCCTACATCGTCCTGACGGTGTTCCTGCTGATCTCGGGATGGTTCTTCGCCGCCAACTTCTTCCTCATCGGGCAGGCCACGGTGCGCACCGTGCTGGTCATTATCCCCTGGATCTTCATCGCCTTCGTGCCCGCCCTGACCATGCGCTCCATCGCCGAAGAGAAGAAGTCGGGGACCATCGAACTGCTGGTCACCATGCCGGTGAAGGATCAGGATGTGGTTTTGGGCAAATTCTTGGCGGCCCTGAGCCTCCTGGCGGTGGCCCTGCTGTTCAGCCTGGCCTACGCCTTCACCGCCAGCCTCTTCGGCAACCTGGATGAAGGTCCCACCATCGGCGGCTATATCGGACTGCTGCTGGTCGGCGCCGCCTACGTGGCCATCGGCATTTTCGCCTCTTCCACCAGCGAGAACCAGGTGAATGCCTTCATCATCGGGCTGGGCATCATCTTCGCCTTCTTCATGTTCGACAAGGTGCTGATCTACGTGCCGCCGCAGTTGGCTTCCATCCTGGAATACCTGTCGGTGGATTACCACTACAACAGCCTGGCGCGGGGTGTGATTGACACTCGCGACCTGGTGTACTACCTGTCGCTGACCGCCTTCGCCCTGGTCCTGGCGACGCGGTCGCTGGAAAGCCGGAAATGGTAGCCATCCATCCCCGAAAAGTCCGGAAAATTTATCGGTCCAAACCGCTGCAAAACCCATGAAACGTCGCTCACAACACGCCGTCGCGGCCCTGACGGCCACCCTGCTGCTGCTGGGGATTCTCCTGGTCATCAACCTGATCTCGACCCAGATCTTCACCCGGGTGGACCTGTCCGAGGGCAAGATTTACACCCTCTCCAAGGCCTCCCGCGACCTGGTCCGCGGCCTGGATGATAAGGTGACCGCCAAAGCCTTCTTCACCCCCAACCTGGATCCGCCCTACAACGGCGTGGAAACCTACCTCCGCGACCTGCTGAATGACTACAAGGCCTACTCCGGCGGCAAGTTCACGTTTGAATTCGTGGACCCCGCCTCCGACAGCGCCATGGAACGCGAAGCCCAGAATTTCCACATTCAGGCCGGGCAGATCAACGTGGTGCGCAAGGACAAGCTGGAGGTCAAGAAGGTCTACATGGGGCTGGTCCTGATCTACGAGGACAAGCACGAGACCCTGCCCATCATCCAGAATATCTCGGGGCTGGAATACGACGTCTCCAGCACCATCAAGCGCCTGACCGCGGCCCAGCGCACCCGCGTTGGCTTCATGCAGGGCTTCGGCGCCGCCGACTTCTTCCAGGGCCTGGGCACGGTGAAGAAGATCCTGGAACGCAACTACGATCTGGCTCCGGTGCGCCTGACCCAGAACCAACTGGTCCCGCCGGACATTGACGTCCTGATCGTGGCGGGGGTGAACCAGGAACTGGACGAGTGGCACAAGTACGCCATTGACCAGTTCATCATGCGCGGCGGCAAGGTGGCCTTCCTGATCAACAAGGTGGACGCCAACCTGCAGCAGCAGCAGGCTCGCGTCGCCTCGCTGGGCCTGGACCCCTGGATGTCCCAGTACGGCGTGAAGATTGACGACAACCTGATCCTGGATCGCCGCAGCGGCATGGTCAACGTGCAGGAACCGCGCGGTTACATGATCATGAACTACGCCCTGCCGTACCCCTTCTTCGTGCAGGTGCTCAACTTCAACAAAGAGCACCCCCTGGTGAAGGACCTGGAGGACCTGGTGATCTACTTCGGCAGTACCGTGGACACCTCCCTGGCCGCGGCCCGGGGGCTGACCCTGACCCCGCTGTTCACCTCTTCGGAAAACTCCCGGCTGATGAACGCCCCATTCGAAATCCAGCCCAATCCGCGGGTGGATTACGCCGGGTACCTCGAAGGTCCCTACGTGCTGGGCGCGGCCGTCAACGGCGTCTTCAAGAGCTACTTCGAAGGCCGCGACATTCCCCGCGGCGACACCACGGCGGCGCCGCACAGTGGAACCATCCTGACCGAAAGCCCGGAAACCCGCCTGGTGGTGGTGGGCGACGCTCACCTGCTGGGCGAGGAGTACATCCGCAACAGCCCCTCCAATGCGGCGTTCGTCATGAACATGGTGGACTGGCTGGCCATGGATGAACAGTTGATGCAGATCCGCACTCGCGAAGTCACGAACCGGCCCGTGGCCGAAACCTCCCAAGGAGTCAAGACCACGGTCAAGTACGCCAACATCCTGGGCCCCGCGGCGCTGGTGGTGATCCTGGGCGTGGTGCGCTGGCAAGTGCGCCGCCGCCGGAAAAACACGGAGATCGCGCTATGAAAAACTCCCTGAAGCTATTGGCCGTTCTGGTCGTTCTGCTGGTCGTCTACCTGGTGGTGAAATCCGCCCGTGACGTCTCTTCCAAGCCCCAGGCCCTGCTCCGCGTGGATACCACCAGGGTGGATGGCATGACCATCCGCAACAAGCATGACGTCATTGAGCTGAAGAAGCAGGCGGGCATCTGGCGCATGGTTCAGCCGGTGGATTACGCCGTCGAAACCCGTTACGTCCATGACGTCCTGGCCAAGGTATCCGACCTGGAAATCGAGGCGTTGGCCACCGCTTCCCGGGACCGGGATTCCCTGTACCAGGTGGGGGATGACGGCACCCTGATCAGGCTGACGGCGGGGACGGATACCCTGGAACAGTTCATCGTGGGCAAGACTGCGGAAAGCAACCGCCACACCTTTGTGCGCCGGACGGGCGACGACGAAACCTACCGCGTCAAGGGGATTTTCACCGGGCAGGTCAACCGCCGTGCCCGGGACTGGCGCGACAAGGTCATCGTGGACTTGGCTCCGGAAAGCATCGAGCGGGTGTTCTTCCGCTATCCGAAGGAAAGCTACCAGTTAGTCAAGCAGGATTCCATCTGGGTGGTGGAGCAGAACGGCAAGACCTTTCCCGCCGCCCAGCACACGGTGGACCTGGTGCTGAAATCGGTCGCCAAGATGCGCGCCGTGGACTTCACCGACGGCGATTCCGCCCGGGCGGTGGACTTCAGCCAACCCGAACTGGCCGTCACCGTGGCCCTGGCCGGCGGCGACAGCTACCGCCTGGCCTTCCTGCCGCAGGACCCGGAGGGCAACCGCTACCATATCCGCAAGGACGACGTGGAGAGTACCCTGTTCGTGGTGTACAAGGGATCCTTCAGCACCCTGGCCAAGAAACCCGAAGATTACAAGGATAAGAGCAAGCCCCAGGCGTAGTGCCACCCTTCCTGAACGACAGCGCCTCCCCCGGTCCCGGCCGGGGGAGGCGTGTTTTGGGGGACGCCGGCGCCACCGGCCGGCATGCTTATCCCACCCAGAGCAAAGGGGCGGCCACACCGGGCCGCCCCTCTTCTTTAGCTGGAAAGTTCCAAACTGGAAGGTTACAACGTTACTTCAGCAGGACGAGTTTCTGTGTCGCCGTGAACTCTCCCGCCTCCATCCGCACCAGGTACACCCCCGAAGCCAGCCCCGCCCCGTCAAACGTGACCTCGTGTACGCCCGCGTCCCGCCACCCGCCTGCGAGTGTTCTCACCTCGCGGCCGGCCGTGTCATAGACGCGTAGGCTGACGTAGCCCGCAGTTCGCAACTCGAAGCTCGCAGTTGTAACCGGATTGAAAGGATTGGGATGCGGGGCGTACAGGGTAAAGGCCCGGGGCGCGGCCGAAGCCGGGCCTTCCGGAACCACGCCCGCCAGGTCGCCCGAAAGCTGCACCTCGTCCACATACCAGCCCTCTTCCTGGAGGCCTCCGTCGCTGCCGAAACGGAAGCGCAGCTTGGCGAAGCCGCTGTATCCCGTCAGATCGAAGACAGCCTCGCAGGAATCCACCGTGCCGCTGTAGGCCGGGCCGCCGGGGAAGGAACCGTTGCTCTGTGAGGTGCCGTTGTAGCCCCCCTGGGGGCTCAGCAACTGCCAGCCCTCGCCGGCATCAATTTCCACGATGCCTCCGTCGTAGCCCCGTTCGGCCCGCAGCCAATGCCAGAAGCGCAGTTCCGCCGCCAAACCCAGGGGGAACAGCGGGGTTTCCAGGGCTCCGTCCGCCAGGGGATAGTAGTAGGGGATGGTGGGACTGCCGAATTTGAAGGAGTAGGGCGCGGAGGTGAACCATTGCGTGGACGGATGCCATTGATCGAGGTAGCCGGGGGACACGGCGTAGTGCGTCAGCACGTCATCCGGGGAGGTGACCGGATCGGACCAGGCCAGGTGATCCCCCACCTGCAGGATCAGGCGCAGGGGAGCGAAGGGCGCCGCCAGAACCGCCTTCAGAACCGCGGCGTGATCCGCGGGGCAGTCCGGCGCCACGTTCAAGACTACCGCCAGGTCGCTGCCTCCGGAAGCGCCCGGCGCCAGCATCTGCAGGCTGGAGGCCGCGGGGGACGCCTGCACCTGGGAAGACAGGGAGGTCACGGTGAAGGGCGCCACCGGGCTGTGGTCGCCGCCCCGGTTCTGCACGGTCAGGTGAAGGCCGAAGCTTTCCCCCGGATCCACCTCCGGATCGCCGTCGCCGCTGATTTCATCCAGCGTGTAGGCGGTCAGCACCAGCAGCGGCGCCCGCACCGTCAGGATGAAGGAATCCCCCCACAGGTGGGCTTCCGGATCGCGGATTTCCGCCCCCACGTTTATCGGAGTATCGTCCGCGGTGTTGGCAGCCAGGTCGAGCAGGAAACCGTTGGCTGCGGCGGTCCCCAGCGCCGGGATGCTCCCCACGTAGACGGAGTCCGTCACCCAGGAGGCGCAGGCGCTCTGGGTGCCCAGTTTCATCCACAGGCCGGTATGGGGCGTCTGATCGTGGTTGAACAGAGTCAGGTTCAGCGCCACGCGCTCGCCTGCATCGGGTGTGCCGTCGCCGTCGCCGGAGCTGCCCGCCGACCCGTCGTCTATGACTTCCACTTCGGTCACCTGCAGACCCACCCGCAGGAACAGGGTGGGGTCCCCCAGGTGCACCATGCCGTAGAACCAGGACATGGACCACATGACGGAACCGGTTTCCTGGCCGTGCAGGGCGAACCACTGGCGGAAGGCCTCGCCCGCGCATTCCCCCTGGTCCATCACCGGATAGTAGTCCTCGAAGTAGAGCATGGACCCGGTCTTGGCCGAGCCCAGGACGCCCAGAGCCCACTGGTCGCCGAACAGGTAGCAGCCGCCGATGTAGTTGATCTCGTTGTACCGGCAGGCGCTGCAGCAGAACAGGTTGTAGAAGAAGGCGTCCGGGTCGGCCTGCAGGATCTCGTAGTTGAAGACCTCATTCCAGATCGAGCCGTCCTGTTCTTTCAGGGAGTGCAGCGAGGGGGAGGAATGGGCCGCCAGCAGGTAGGCGTAATAACCGTCGTCCAGGCGCGTCAGGTAATCGTCGGCGGTGGTGACGTTGATGTCATTGACCACGTCCACCAGGCCCGCCACCTGGGCGAAGGATTGGGCCCACTGCTCGGCGCCTCCGGCCCAGTCGTCGTCAATGTAGGCCAGGCCCCGGCCGGGCAGGAACAGGTCCCCGGTGCGGAAGGCGTGGTTGCGGTTCAGGTAGGAGCGCAACCGTGCCACTTCGTTGCCCAGGGGGGAAGCGGGCAGCCGCCCCACAAAAATCTCCGGCTGCCAGGCGTTCAGGTGCGTGTCCAGGGTGCCGTCCACGTCGCCGTCGTACCAGTCGCCGTCCAGGTCCATGAAGTACAGGTCGCAGGGGAAATCCACCTGGTAGGGCTCGTCGGGCAGACCATTGTTATCGAAATCCTCGTACAGCTCGAACCAGCCCTGGGGCAGGTCGCCCAGCAGCGCCGCCCCCAGGATGCTGTCCGAAACGTAGTAGGACTGTAGTACCTCCCGCAGGTCCTCGGGGGTGCCTCCCGCCCACGTCAGGAGGATGGGATCCCAACCGGCGGCGGTCAGGTCGTCCGTCCACCGGTCCACTTCCATCTGCAGGGCGGGCAGCAGTTCGGCTTCCACCACCACCAACACGGGCCCGGTCTGGTCCAGGGGAGACGCCTTGCGGGCCACCTCCCGCCATTCCAGGGGCTGGAAGGGGTGCGCCGCCAGGTGTTCGGCGTGGGTGGTGGGCCGGCCCGGTCCCACCCAGCGGGTGACGGCGGTCTTATGGTAGTCCACCTGGGCCGCGGCCGGCAGGGCCAGAAGCAGCAGCGCGAGGACAGTGATTCGGCGCATGGGTACTCCGCGATAAAATGGCGCATGGGGGGAAAATCGGACGTGTTTGCAGGGAATAATATAACGAGAAGAGAAGCCCAAAGTCAAGCGGCAATCTCAAGCTTTGCCGCCACGAACCGGCATTTCGAACCGCGCGGCGCGGCGGTTTTGCCCCGATTTCAGGCTCCTCCGGCCCGGCAGGCGCAGGAGGCAGCAGATTTTTCATTCTCCAATCAAAAACAACACCTTCGGTGACGGGGCTCACAGAAAATTAAAAAAATCTCTTGCATTTGGGTTTTTGGCGATTAAATTTAAACAATAACATAGAACGTTGGCTGGGCCGACGTCAGTCAGATCGTCACACACCCCCCCCCCGGCGGAGCCTGGACCCCTCAGGAGACACAGCATGAAGACTTTCATCAAGAAGGACGTCATCGAGCGCACCGGAGAGAAGTTGGGCAAGGAGCCCAAGGAAGTCTCCCGCACAGTAGACGCGGTGTTTACCGTGTTGCGAGAGATCATGGCGGAGGCCGACCCGGAGGCCCGTATCGAGATTCGTGACTTCGGGGTTTTTGAAGTGAAGCGCACCAAGGCCAAGCCCAAGGCTCGCAATCCCAAGACCAATCAGGAGATCTTCGTCCCCCCGCGCCGTAAGACGCACTTCAAACCGGGCAAACTCCTGAAGGCCTCCCTCAAGCGGCCCCTGTAAGCGGCCGCCTGGATCACCTGCGCCCATATTTTCCCCCTGGCCCGCCGGTCATGAAGCCGCCGGGGTTGGAGGCTGCGCCCTCCGGCACCCGATCGCTTCACGGCCGGCGGGCTTGCCTCTCCTGCGGCCCATGAACTCACGCCCCGGGCCGTACCTCTTGACCGGCCCCCTCGATTTTCAGGAACTTCCCATCCCTGCGGGGGGTCTAAAACGGGAGGCCTCGTAAAGGCTCCCGATCAACCGTATTTTCCCGGATGGACCGATGCTGCATCGCGCTGTATTCCCGTGGCTTTTTCTGTTTTTGGCGGTCCCGGCCGCTCTCCCCCAGGGGACGGGTGCGCCCCCCGGCGACCTCTTCACCATCGGCCGCCTGAAGTACGACGGCGGCGGCGACTGGTACTCCAACCCCTCGTCCCTGCCCAACCTGCTGGAATTCTTCCACGCCCAGACCGGCATCCCGGCAGCCACCGACCAGGTGGTCGTGGCCCCCGGCGACCGCCAGATCTTCAATCTCCCATACCTATACCTGAATGGGCACGGACGTATCACCTTCAGCGAAGAGGAGGCGGCCAATTTACGCCGCCACCTGACCTCCGGCGGCTTCCTCCACGCCGACGACAATTACGGCATGGACGAGCATTTCCGCCGCGAGATGAAGAAGGTCTTCCCCGACGCCGAGCTGCAGGAAGTGCCCTTTTCGCACCCCATCTATCACAGCTTCTACGACTTCCCCACCGGTCCCCCCAAGGTCCACGAGCATGACGGCAAGCCGCCCCAGGGCTTCGGCATCTTCTACCAGGGGCAACTGGTGGTGTACTACACCTATCAGGCCGACCTGGGGGATGGCTGGGAAGATCCCGACGTGCACGACGATCCCCAGGAAGTACGGATGCAGGCCCTGAAGATGGGGGTGAACATTATCATGTACGCCCTGCGCCGCGGGGAATTTGCCGGGAAAAGTTCGTAGCCACGGATTACACAGATAGCACAGATAAAGGGGATCTGAGGTCTGAGGTCTGGGGGACGGGAGACGGTGGGACAGGCACTTATCCGTCTGACGACGGATTCCTGCCGGTCACATGGCGCCTGACGCCTGAATAACAGAGCATCGGACGGACTAAGCGGCGGGGCACCTGATCCGGCTTATGGCGCCTCCCCTGCATCCGCCGCGCAGTCCGCTGAGTGCTGAATGCTGAGTTCTTGAATATGACTTGGGATGCCAATATAAGGGCCCGCCTGACCGATTTGCGGCGGGCGCTGGTCCATTTGCAGGTGACCACCGGCGCTTGGCGCGCCCTGGCCGCCGCGGGAGCCGTCTGCCTGCTGCTGGCCTTTCTGGAGCTGGCTTTTCATTTCGGGCCGGAGGTGCGCGGGCCGCTCTTCGGGATCGGCCTGGCCGCGCTGACATTGGCCATAGGGGGCGGCCTCGTCTGGCCGCTGCTGCGGGCTCGTTTTCGTCCGGCCTCCTCCACCGACCTGGCCCTGCGCTGGGGCCGCTCGCTGGAGGGCGTCAATGACCGCCTCCTGAACGCCCTGCAGGTGTACGATAACCGCACCGTGGACCGGACCTCTCCGGAGCTGGCGGAACTGTCCCTGGCCACGGTGGCCAAAGAGCTGGAAGGCGCCTCCTTCGAAGGCGCGCTGAACCGCGAACCGCTGCGCCGGTCCCGCCAGTGGGCCCTGGTGGTGGTGGGGTTCTGGGCCGCCACCCTGCTGGTCACCCGGGGCGACCTGGGGGCCGCGGTGGGCCGCCTGCTGCAGCCCGGCACGGATTTCGGACCGTCCCTCCCCTTCACTCTGGCCCTGGAAGAGATGCCCGCCCTGGCCGTGCGAGGCGAACCGCTGGATGTAGCCGTGCAGGGCCGGGCCAACGATGCCCTGGGTGGGCAACTGCCCCGCGACGTCACCCTCCGGGTGCAGGAAAAGAACGTGGACCCGGTGGACCACCGCCTGGCGCTGGACAGTCTGGGCCGGGGCCGCCTCACCCTGCCCGATCCCCAGGCCGACCTGGCGATCTGGGCGTTCGCCGGGAAAATCACCAGCGACACCGCCCGGGTGGCCGTCAAGCCCCGCCCCTTCCTGAAAGAGCTGGAGGTGCGCTGGTTCCCGCCGGCGTACAGCGGCCTGCCTTCCGGGTCGTCCGCCCAGAAACGCGGCGACGTGGCCGCCCTGAAGGGCAGCCGCATCCAGATCTCGCTGCAGGCCGACCGCGAACTGGCCTCCGCCGAGTTGCGGCTCTTCGCCGACGCCCGGCCCGATTCCCCCGCGATCCGCGCCATGGACCGGCGCGGCGACCGGGCCCAGGCGGAATTCGTTCTGATGGAGAGCGGCCATTACAACCTCATCCTGACCGACCGCGACGGCATCGAGAGCGCCGCCCCCGTGGACTACAGCCTCTGGCCCATCCAGGACGAAGGGCCCACGGTGGAGATCATCTATCCCCCGGGCGACGCCGAGCTGAATGAATCCCTCATCATCCCCCTGAAGGGGCAGGCCCGAGACGATTTCGCCATTTCCCGCGTGCGTCTGGGGCACTACCTCGTCAAGGGAGGGCAGGCGGACAGCGCCACGGTGGACGAAAAAGCCTTCGAATGGACCCGGCTGGATTTCCAGGCCATGGGCGACGGCAGTTTCCTGGTGGATCACCTGTGGGACGCCACCAGCCTGAACCTGCTGCCCGGCGACGAGCTGCTCTACCGCCTGGAAGCCCTGGATAACGACCAGGTGTCCGGCCCCAAGCGGGCGCTTTCCCCCATTCAGCGGCTGCGCTTCCCCACCCTGGAGGAGATCTTCACCCGCATGGAGGAAGGCCAGGGACAACAGGCCCAGGACGTGCAGGAGACGGTGGACCGCTCCCGGATCCTGAAGGAAGAATTGGACGCCCTGCGCGAAGAGCTGAAGCGCAATCCGGAGTTGTCCTGGGAAGAGCGCAAGAAGGTCGAGGACCTGGTCAAGCGCCAGGAACAGATGGGCAAGCAGGTCGAGGAGATGAGCCGGCAGATGGAGGAGGCTCTCCGGCAGATGGAGGAGAACCGCCTCTTTTCCGAAGAGTCCATGCAGAAGTACCAGGAATTGCAGAAACTGGTCGCTGAGATCATGTCGCCGGAACTGCTCCAGGCCATGCAAAAACTCCAGGAAGCCCTGCAGAAGCAGGACCCCGAGAACCTGCGCCGCGCCGTCGAAGAGTTCAGCCTGAACCAGGAAGAGTTCATGGCCAAGATGGAAAAGACCATGAACATCCTGAAGCAACTGCAGCAGGAAATGAAACTGGACGAGCTGGCCCGCCGCGCCGAGGATCTCCTGCAGAAGCAGCAGGAAATCAACGAGCAGTTGGATCAGGCCGGACAGGAAGGGGCCAGACCCGAGCAGTCCCAGGCGGAAGCCGAACTGCAGCGGGAAATGGAAGCGTTCGAGCGGGAGTTCGCCCAGGCTCAGGAGATGCTGAAGGATTCCCCGCATAATCCCGAGCAGGCCATGCAGGAGGCGCAGGAACTCCTGGACGAGAACCAGTTCCCCCAGACCATGGGGCAGATGTCCCAGGAGCTGAGCCAGGGGCAGACGCCGCAGGCCCGGCAGAAGGGATCGAAGCTGCAGAGCGGCCTGGCGCAGTTGTCCCAGAAAATGAAGCAGGCCAAGCAGCAGATGGTGGATTCGGCCAAGAACGACCTGGCCCAGGCCATGCAGAAGGTGGCCCACGACCTCCTGGAACTGTCCTACCAGCAGGAAGACCTGCTGAACAACTCCACCACCATGGACAAGGCCAGCCCGCGCTTCCGCGAACAGGCCCAGGAACAGCAGGATCTGAAGAATCACCTGGAGAAGGTGGCCCAGGATCTGTTCAAACTGTCGCAGCAGAGCTTCTTTATCACCCCGCAGATGGGCGCGGCCATGGATCAGGCCTTCCGGGGTATGGATCAGGCCCTGATGGGCTACACCGCCCGCAGCCCCCAGTCGGTAGGCATGCAGCAGCAGAGCGCCATGGGGGGGATCAACCGGACCATCATGGAGCTGTCCAACGCGCTGGGGCAGATGAGCCAGTCGTCGTCCGCCACCGGCTTTTCCGAAATGATGGAGCAACTCTCCCAGATGGCCGGTCAGCAGGGGCAGATCAACCAGGGAACCATGTCCCTGCTTCCGGGCGGGACCAACCCGGGATCCATGAGCCTGGAGCAGCAGGCGGCCATGAGCCGCCTGGCCGCCGAGCAGGAAGCCCTGCGCCAGCAGATGGAGCAGTGGAACCAGGCCAACCAGCAGAATCAGCAGATGCTGGGCCGCCTGGGCGAGCTGGGCAAGGAGATGCAGCAGGTCATTGACGACCTGAAGAACCGCCAGGTGGACGAGCGCACCCTGAAGCGCCAGGAACAGATCCTGACCCGCCTGCTGGACGCGCAGCGGTCGGTGCGCGAGCGGGAGTACCGCAAGGAGCGCCTCTCCCGCACCGCCGAAGGCGATTACTTCCGGGCTTCCCCCGGCGAGGTGGATCCGGGGCTGGCCCCCGACGAAGCCCGGGAACAACTCCTGCGCGCCCTGCGCGAAGGCTACACCCGGGACTACCAGCAGTTGATCCGTGAATATTTTGAGGCATTAGGGCGTGAAAATCCGCAAAAATAGCATTATATTAACTGTCTGCCTCTTTCTGGCTGCCTCGGCGCAGGCCCAGGTGTTCGACTTTCCCCCGTCCACCCCGCTGGAACTGCACCGTCCCCTGGATCCGGAGTCCATGCGGATGCAGCGCACCGCGGCCCAGTATGAATCCCGCGGGGAGTATGCCAAGTCGCTGGAATTGTACCGCCAGCTTTTCGCCCGCTTTCCGGAATACGACCCCTTCTACGAAGGGGTGATCCGCGCCCTGTTCGCCTCGGAAAGCTACGAAGAGGGATTGGCTTTCGTGGATTCGCTGCGTGGCGCGATGCAGGCCGGGGCCGGCAACCGGGACCTGAGTTTCGCCCAACGCGAGCGCTGGGCCAGCCTGGTGGTAGACGCCGGCCACTTCGCCGCCAAGATGGGGCGCAGCGAAGAGGCGTTCCGCCGCTGGGAGGAATTGTACACTCTGACCCATCCCACACCCAACCCCTACTTCCGCCTGATGTCGGCCATGATTGACAGCCGCCTCCCGGAGGAGCTGGACGACATGGTGAAGAAGGCCCGCCAAGCCACCGGGGACGCTTCCCTGCTGGCCGCCTCCCTGGCCAGCTACTACGCCGACCGCGGCCAGGCTGACCGGGCCATCGAGGAGCTGCTGGGGCTGATGGAGGTGCAGCCGCGCCAAGCGGAAGCCATCCAGCGCCAGATCCTGGGCATGCCGGACGATGGACAGTCCCGCCGGATGGTGGAGGAAACCCTGCAGGAAGCCAAGTCCCGCGAGGCCATACGCCTGCCGGTGGTGCAGATGCTGGGGCTGTTTTACTTCCGCAATAAAGAGTGGGAGAAGGCCTACGCCGAGGTGCGCGAGGCCGACCGCCTGGGAGGCAGTTCCGGCGAGGCCATGCTGAGCTTCGCCGAAACCCTGAATTCGGAATCCGAGGCCGCCCTGGCCCTGCAGGTGCTGGACGACGCGGCCCGTTCCCACCCCGACCTGGCCGGGAGCCCCCGGGCGCGCCTGGCCCGCGGCCGGGCCCTGGTGGCCCTGGGAGAGATCGCCGCGGCCGATTCGGTCTATGGGCTCATCACCGCCGAACCGGTCCTGCGCACCGTGCCGGAGCAGGAAGCCCTGATGGCCCACGCCCGGCTGAAACTGGACCGCCTGAACCAGCCCGCCCAGGCCCGGCAATTGGTCCAGGACAACATGAATCGCAACCCCCGCCTGCGTCATCGAGGCGACCTGATGCTGCTGGTGGGCGATACCTGGCTGGCGCAACGCGACCTGGAGCAGGCCCGGACCACCTACCTGGACGCCTCCGTCCACCCGGCGGTCGCCGGGCAGCCGGAACTCCGCTCCCAGGCCCTGATCAACGCCGCCCGGGCGGACTTCTACCTGGGGGACATGGGCCAGGCGGTCGAGCGCCTGAATGAGGCCGCCCGCACCAACCCCGAAGGGTTGCTGGCCAACGACGCCCTGGAACTGATGGATCTGCTGCGCGGCGGAGCGCAGGATTCCCTGGCCCTGGAGACGTTTGCCCGGGCCGACCTGGAGCTGCGCCTGGGCCAGCGCGCCGCCGCGGAATCGCTCTACGTTCAGGTGGCCCGGGAGACCCAAGTCGCCGATTTGGCCGAGCGCGCCCTGGGGCGGCTGGCCGATTCTCAGCGCACCGCCGGCCACGCCAAAGAGGCCTTGAACACCCTGCAGGAGACCCTGCAGCGTTATCCGTCCAGTCTGCGCGCCCCGGAAGTGCTGCTGAAGATCGGGGAAATCCGGGAACGGGAACTGGGAGATCCCCGGGGCGCCATCCAGGAGTACGAAAAAGTGCTGGTGGATTATCCCGGATCTCTGTCCGCGGAAGAGGCGCGCCGGCGCATCCGCAAGCTGGAGTCCGAGAAAACATAGGAGATGACTTCGATATGCCCACCTACGATTACCGTTGCCTGAGCTGCGGTTTCGAATTCGAAGAGTTCCAGAGCATCGTGGCCGAATCCCTGACGGTGTGCCCCAAGTGCGGCGGCCGCCTTCAGCGCTTGATTTCGGGCGGCGCGGGATTGATCTTCAAGGGCGCCGGTTTCTACGAGACGGATTACAAGCGCAAGAGCACCGCCGGATCCAGCCCCAGTACCAAACCGGAAAAGAAGGAGAACAAAGCCGCAGAATCAACCTCCGGCGACACCTGATCCCACGGCCCCAGTGAGGTAATCGCATGAAAGATCCGGAGCCCCTGCCGGGGCCGCCCGCACCCGAAGAGCCGCCCAAGCTCCCGCCGTTCCCCCCGCCCAGCGAGACTTTCCTGGTTTTGTTGGCCTCCATCGTGGCCTTCATGCTGGCCGGCGTCCTGCTGGTACAACTGGGCCGCGCCGCACTATTTATTACCGAGATGTTCTTTCTGGTCCCGGCGGTTCTCTACCTGCGAACCCGCGGGTACGGAATCCGGCGCTGCTTCCGCTGGAACAGCGTCTCGCCGGCCCTGGTTCTGACCAGCCTGGCGGTCGGTCTGGCCGTTATCGTCCTGCTGGACGAAGTGGACCGGCTGGTCAACCTAATTTATCCCATGCCCGAAGAGTACCGCGAAGCCATCATGGGCTTCATGGAACTGAACTCCTGGCAGGATTGGCTGCTCGTGGGATCCGGAGTGATCCTGGCGGCGGCCGTCTTCGAGGAGTCCCTGTTCCGCGGTTTCGTGCAGTTATCGTTCGAGGCTCACGGCAGCGTCAACCGCGCGGTGCTGATATCCGCGCTGCTCTTTGCCCTGGCCCACTTCAATCCCTGGTGGACGGTGCAGATCCTGCTCCTGGGCGTGTTCCTGGGATTCCTCTCCTGGCGATCCGACAGCACCCTTCCCGGGATGTTCATCCATGGCCTGAACAACGGCCTGGCGCTGGCCGCCGGCGGCGCCGCGGTGGGCCAGGAATGGGCTTGGTACACCTTGGGGCCGCACGTCCATCCCGCCATCCTGATCGGCGCCGTGGCCCTGCTGTTCGCCGGCATGAAACTGTTCTTGAGACAGACGGAAAACACCTTCACGGAGACCCTGAATCCTGATGAATCCCCCGCAACTTGACGTGGCCCAGATCCAGGGCCGCGCCTCCCTGGCGCTGCGCCTGTCCCAGCCGTTGACTTTGCGCTCTGCAGGCCGGGAGATACCGCTTCCCGCCGGCGCGGTCTCTCTGCGCCTGACCACCTCGACCCCCTGCGGGCGGGAAACCTGGCTGTGGATCGGCAACGCCCGCGAGGAGGAGCTGGCCCGCATGATGATGGAGCTGTTCCAGGCCAGCGGGCTGTCCGCCCTGCTCTGGCCGGTGGGGCTGACCCCGGCCGGTTCCGAGTGGCGCCCGCGCGAATTCCGCCTCCTGGTGCGCCCCGAGGACGAGCGCCTCTCGCTGGAAGAGCTGGAAGCGCGCCTGCGGCAGGTCCAGTCCTCCCTGCGCGGGGTCCCGCTGGAGATGCCCCAGGGCAAGCCCTCCGGGCAGGTGGAAGTGAAAACGGAACAGGGAGAGTGGACCCTGCCTCTGCCGCTGGAATTTCACGGTTCTGGAACGGTCGAACTGGTGGACGCCCCGGTGGGGGAAGGATTCCATTGGGAGCACGTCGAGTCGCTGCCGCTTCCCGCCCCTCTGTGGGTGGCTGCCGGCGCCGACGGCCAACTGTGCGCCGGCGTGCGCCTGGAGGTGGAAGACTACCTGGCCTCCGTCAACTCCTCGGAAATGCCGGCCGATTCTCCTCTGGAATTCCTGAAGAGCCAGGTGGTGGCGGCGCGTTCCTGGTTGCTGGCCAACTGGGGCAGCCATCATCCCGGCGAGCCCTTCATCGTCTGCGCCGGGGATCACTGCCAGTGCTATTACGGGCCGGACCGGGTGCAGGAGCGTTCCCGGGAAGCGCAGGCCTCCACCGCCGGCATGGTGCTGATGCACGAAGGCCGCGTCTGCGATGCCCGCTACGCCAAGGCCTGCGGCGGCGTAACCGAGCCCGGAGCCAACGTCTGGCCCTTCATTGAGGAGGCCTGCCTGGGGCACTTCCGCGATCTGCCGGGCGGGGAAGAACTGGACTTGAGCAAGGATGACGCCTTCCGCGATTTCCAGGGGCGCAACCATCCCGCCGACGCCTGCTGCGCCCCGGGCCATGCCCCCCTGGAAGGCTGCTTGGCGGACCTGACCGGCCTCTACCGCTGGGAAGAGCGTACCACCCGCCGGGAACTGCGGGAAACCATCCGCGCCAAAACCGGGGTGGACCTGGGCGACATTGACGAGCTGGCCGCGTTGCAGCGCGGGCCCTCAGGCCGGCTGATCGAGATGGAGGTGCGCGGCCCGCTGGGGCGCCTGGGGCTGCGGCCCGAGCTGCCCATCCGCCGCGCCCTGTCCAAGACCCACCTGCCCAGTTCGGCGTTCTGGGTGGAATACGACGGCCCGGAGGCGATCATTCTGCATGGCCTGGGGTGGGGCCACGGCGTGGGTCTGTGTCAGATCGGCGCGGCCGCCCTGGCCGTCCGGGGGTACACCTACGATCGCATCCTGGCCCATTACTACCGGGGCACGGAGCTGGAGAAGGCGTACTAAGAGCCCATTCGAATAACTCTCCCAATGGCGCCGCTTCGGAGGGCAGATCAATTCAGATGGGTCATAAGGGCAGCATCCGGGAGAACGGCAATAACGGTTGACTTTTCCCGGAAAATTTCGTACCATATGAAACAGGCCCGGAGTCGGAAAATCGCGCGCGACTTGTAGAGAATGACGTCATGGAATTGGTGAAGCGGCTGGCCGGACTGCCCGCCCAGATCGTAACGTACCTCGTGGTGATAGTGGGTTTCATTCCCCTGTTTACCTTTTTTATGAAGGTGTTGAACCGCACCGAGGTGCGCGGCCGGGAGTACGTCCAGCGCATGCGGCCGCCGTTCCTGTTCTGCTCCAACCACGTCTCCATGCTGGATGACGCCTTTGTCGGGCCCCTGGTATTCATGCCCAGGGCGCTGTGGCACTTCCGCTTCATCCCCTGGCATCTGCCGGAAAAGAAGAATTTCTTCCGCGGCCCCTTCTTCTCCTGGCTGATGCGTGCTTCCAGGTGCGTGCCCATCACCCGGGGCAAGGGGGTATTCCAGCCGGGCATGGAACGGATGATCCGCCTGCTGCGCCAGGGGGACGTGGCCTACGTCTACCCGGAGGGCACCCGCACCCGCACCGGAGAAATCGGCAAAGGCAAGATCGGCGTGGGGCGGCTGGTGCGCGAGACCGGGGTGCCGGTCATTCCCTGCTACCACAGCGGGCTGGACCAGGTGCTGCCCATCGGGCACAAGATTCCCCGGTTCGGCCACCGGGTCCTCATTCAGGTGGGGGAAGCGTTGCGTTTCGACGAGTACATGCAACTGCCCAATACCCCCAAAACCTGGCAGATGATTTCCGACCGAATTATCGCCTCCATCCAGGATCTGAGAACCCGTATGGAGGCCTCCGGAGAGGGGGAACAAAACCCCGCAGGTCCGGTTAAACCGGAATCACCCGCACCATAATGAAAATGGCATTGAAATTTCATGGCAGAAATATACAACATCAATGATGCCGCCGGCCCCGATGAGGTCAATGTCGAGGTCATCCTGAAGCGGATTTTCAGCGAGCCGGACCCCGCGGCGCACCGCGCCGCCATCTGGGAGCTGTTGGGCCGCACCGACGACTGGGAACTGTTCGAGCGCATCGAAGCCCAGGGGGGGCAGAAGAGCATCGAAAATTACTTCCGCGCCCTGCTGGAAAACTTCGACCAGGGCGCCGGGGATTATGACTTCGACACCGAGACTGCGCGCGACGAGGTCCGCGAACTCTACGCCGCCCCTATCATCTGCATGCACAACGCCGATTGGGCCGGCACCGCCGCTGCCATGCACGAGATTCTCCTGAATGAGATTTACAGCCTATATCCCGTCAGCGAGAACGAGCTGCCCTTCGGCGAAGCCACCGCCCTGGGCCTGAAGAAATGGGTGGGCGAAGAGGCGCTGTTCCCCTTGAGCATCATCGAATTCATGGCCTTTTCGGATTACCTGACGGAGGGGTTCAATCCGGACCTGCTGGAAGGTAATCTGGCCCTGTTGCTGACCCTCTTCTTCAGCGCCCAGGCGTACATGGATCTGCGCGAGGGGGGGGACAACCTGGTCATCTATCCCGACGAGGACGAGTGAAACTCCTGGAGATCAACTCCGACCTGGTGCACCGGCTGTTGGTCCAGTTCATCCGCGAACACACCGCCACTCAGGGGTTTTCCCGCGTGGTTCTGGGGCTGTCGGGCGGCCTGGATTCCACCGTGTGTGCCTGGCTGGCGGCTGAGGCCCTGGGGCCCGACGGCTGCGTGGCGGTGTTCATGCCCCACGCCGTCAGCGATCCGGCCAGCCTGCGCGACGCCCGCGCCGTGGCCTCCCAATTGAATCTGCCCACCCGGCTGCTGGACGTTACTCCCATGGTGGCGCCGTTCACCGCCGCCTTTCCCGACCTGACCCCGCTGCATCTGGGCAACGTCATGGCCCGCGTCCGCATGATTGCGCTCTACCAGCTTTCGTCCCAGGAGCGGGCCCTGGTCATGGGTACCTCCAACAAGACCGAGCTGCTGCTGGGGTACGGCACCCTGTACGGCGACCTGGGTTTCGCCTTCGATCCCCTGGGCGACCTGTACAAGACCCAGGTGCGGGCCCTGGCGGCGCACCTGGGTGTGCCCGAGGCCATCCGGCGCAAGGCCCCCAGCGCCGACCTGTGGGCCGGGCAGAGCGATGAGGGGGAGTTGGGCCTGACCTACGCCGAGGCCGACCGCTTCCTGGTACGCTGGGTGGACGGGCGCTATTCCCGCGACGACCTGCTGCGGGAAGGGTTCGAGGCGGAGTTCGTGGATCGGGTCATGCACAAGGTGATCTCGCAGCAGTACAAGCGCACCATGCCGCCCATCCCCAAAATTTCCAGCCGCACTCCGGGCCTGGACTTCCTCTATCCCCGGGATTGGATGAAATGAGTTCCCCGGCGGCTGCAGGCCGGCTGTTCCTGGTCCCCACTCCTATCGGCAACCTGGAAGACGTAACCCTGCGCGCGCTGCGGGTACTGAAGGAAGCCGACCTGGTGCTGTGCGAAGACACCCGGAGGGCCGCCATACTCTTCGCCCGCTACGATATCCACACCCCTCGGGAAAGCTTCTTCGATCACAACCAGGCGCAGCGCACGCCCATGGTGCTGGAGCGCCTCCGCCAGGGGCAGAAGGTGGCCCTGATCAGCGAGGCGGGCACCCCCGGCATCAGCGATCCCGGCTTCTACCTGGCGCGCGCCGCCATCGAAGCGGGCCTCCCGGTGGAAGCGCTGCCCGGCGCCTGCGCTGCCGTCGTGGCCCTGGTGGGGTCGGGCCTGCCCAGCGACCGCTTCGCCTTCGAAGGCTTCCTTCCGGCCAAGAAAGGCCGCCGCACCCGGCTGGAACAGTTGAAGGACGACACCCGCACCCTGGTGTTCTACGAGGGGCCGCACCGCATGATCCGCACCGTGACGGATCTGCTGGCCCACCTGGGCGACCGCCGCGCCGCCTGGGGCCGGGAACTGACCAAGGTGCACGAAGAGTATCAGCGCGGGCGCCTGTCGGATCTGTTGAAAACGCTGCAGGAACGTCCGCCCCGGGGCGAATTCACCCTGGTGGTGGAAGGCCTCCCCAAGCGCCGCGGCGCTCGCCATGAGGACTTATCTGAAGACGATTAATGTTACCTGAACTCGTACGCATCGGCCCGGTGGCCGTCTACACTTATGGATTCGCCATCACCCTGGCGTTTCTCCTGGGCATTCTGCTGGCGGAAAAGCGCGCCCGGCGGGTGGGCCTCGCTTCCGGCACCATCTGGGGCTTGTCCATGTGGATCATGATCGCCTCCCTGGTCGGGGCGCGGTTGCTGTACGTGCTGACCCACGTGGATGAGTTCCAGGGGCACTGGCTGGACGTGGTCAACCCGGTGCAGTCGGACGGCCGCTTCGGCATCGCCGGCATGGTGCTGCTGGGCGGGGTGGCGGGAGGCACGGCGGCGGCCATTCTCTACATCCGCCGGCACCAGCTGCCGCTCTGGACTCTGGCCGACGTCATCGCCCCCTCCCTGGCTCTGGGGATCGCCATCGGGCGGCTGGGCTGCTTCGCCAACGGCTGCTGCTACGGCCACCCCACCGAGGCCTTCTGTGGCGTGGTCTTCCCCCGGGAATCCCTGGCCGGCAGCCACTTCCCCGGCGTGCCGGTGCTGCCCACGCAACTGTTCGAATCGGCCTGGGGCTTCCTGCTCTTCGGTTTCCTGCTATTCAGCGAGCGGTGGAAGAAGTTTACCGGGTTTACCTTCTCCCTGTTTCTGATCGGTTACGCGCTTTTTCGTATCTGGGTGGACACGGTGCGGATTTACGGGCCGGGGGAATTCCTGGTCAACAGCGAATCGTTGCGCGTGACGGTCAGCCAGGGGCTGTCCGCCGCCATGCTGGTCTGGGGGGTGTGGCTGTTCTTCCATCTGAAGGGGAAAGCGGCCGAAATCCCGGCACGGAAGCGGGCGCCGATCCGGCGTGTGAAATAAGCAGAATCCAGAAGAAAAACGGTAACAGCTTGGATACCTCCGCCACCCTCACCTGTCCGCATTGCGGCCACGCCGCCATCCTGGACATGCCCCTGGATTACTGCCTGCACGCTCACGTCTGCGCGAGCTGCGCGGCACGCCTGACTCCTCAGCCGAGAGACTGCTGCGTGTTCTGTTCCTACGCCGACAAGCCCTGCCCGCCCCGGCAGAAGCAGCTGGCCGGCGAACCCTGCGGCTGAGGGTGAGCGGCGCCGCGGTCGCGGCGGAGAAATATATCTCACGCAGAGACGCAGAGACGCAAAGAAAAGGGGACTGGGGGCTGGAGGCTGGGGGCTGGTGGATATCCCCGAAGGGGATGCACAACAGTAGCCGGGGGTGCAACCCCCGGAGAGAAGCGATCCCTCTCCTCCCCTTTTTCATCCCGAAGGGATGACACAACAGTAGCCGGGGTGTGAAACCCCCGGAGGAGGATGACCGCCTCGCCTCCTCTTTACGGCAAGGGGTGGAATATATTCTGCGCAATCTGCTTAATCCGCGCAAATCCGCGATTCTGACAATTTTGTTCGACCCCTTCAGGGTCGCCAAAGAGGAAGGGAATCGCCCGTCTCCGTAGGTTAAAACCTACGGCTACTAAAAGATCACCCCTATGGGGTGAAATATTCTGACTCCTGGCTCCTGACTCCTGGCGCCCTTTCTTCTGGATTCCTTTTTCATAAACTGTGTTATCTTATCGATGTGTTGACACTCCGACAAATTCCCACGCCGAAACAATCCCTTTGAGTGTAGGCGTGAGGAATTTGTCGGAGCTCCCTTGGTC